>JBDSWH010000024.1:0-7866 GCA_039926785.1 Gammaproteobacteria bacterium | reverse complement strand
AAAGGCAGTGGGTCAATGACCCGCAGTTTCAGCTTGCCATCGGACCGGTTGGCGAATTCCTCCAGCATTTCCCGGACGCGCCCGGCGTAGGTCCGCAGCTGGGGCACGTCGGCCGTCGCCTTGTCCGAGAAGTACAGGTAGACGTTCAGCGGCTCCGGAATGGTACCGACGATCTTCCGGGTACCGTCGGACAGCGTGTAGAGCCGGTTCTGGGTCAGGTCGATGCGCGCCGCCGGGAGCAGCGTCACGAGGGCTACCCCGACGAGGAACACCAGGGCCAGCACCAGCAGTCCGACGCGGTCGAAGAGAACCCTGCCACCCTTATTCATCCTTAGTCCGCCTTCTTCAGGTCGAGGACGATCGTCGTGGCCACCAGCCACGTGCCGATGACCAGCAGGAAATAGAGCACGTCGCGGACGTCCAGCACGCCCTTGCTGATGGCCCCGAAGTGCGTGAGGAAGGACAGGCTGGCAACGGCATCGAGCAGGTAGCCGGGCAACCAGCCGGAGAAGAAGTCCATCACCAGCGGGAAGCCTGCCAGCATGAAGACGAAGCAGATGACCACGGTGATGATAAAGGCCACCACCTGGTTGCGGTTGGCCGCCGAGATGCAGGAGCCGATGCCCAGGAAGCCACCCGCCATCAACAGGCTGCCGATGTAGGCCGCGACGATCACCCCGTTGTCAGGCTCGCCGAGGTAGTTGACCGTTATCCAGATCGGGAAGGTCAGCAGCAATGCCACGGCGATGAACAACCAGGCGGCGAGGAACTTGGCGAGCACGGCCTGCCAGAGCGTGACGGGCAGGGTCATCAGCAGTTCCACACTGCCGCTCTTGCGCTCCTCGGCCCACAGACGCATGGCGATAGCGGGTACCAGGAAGAGGTACAGCCAGGGATGAAAGTTGAAGAACGGCGCCAGGTCCGCCTGGCCGCGCTCGAAGAAGCCGCCCAGGTAGAACGTGAAGAGGCCAGTCAGCACGAGGAAGATGATGATGAACACGTAGGCCAGCGGCGTCGCAAAGTAGCTGCGCAGTTCCCGCCTGGCTATGGTGAGGATGATGCTCATTACCCGGCTCCCGATCTGTCGGCGGTGATATCGCGAAACACCTCGTCGAGCCGCCCCGCTTCGAGCCGAAGCTGCTCCACGGGCCAGCGTCGTTCGGTGGCCAGTGCACTGATGGTGGTCAGCATGCTGGCTCCATCCCGCGGGAACGCCGTCACCGAGAACTCGTGTTCGTCCATTTCCGTGGCCCGAACGGCGGGCACGGCCTGAAGGTCGGCGGCCACTGCCGGCAGGTCCGCGGTGCGTTCGAGTTGGACCGTTACGGCATTGTGGTAACGGGAGCGGTGAATCAGCGTCGCGGGCTCCTCGTCGGCCACGATCCGGCCCTCGGCGATGATGATGGCGCGGGTGCAGACCGCGTCCACTTCTTCCAGGATGTGCGTGGAGATGACGATCACCTTGCCGGGGGCCATCGTCTGGATCAGCCCCCGGACCTCGTGCTTCTGGTTCGGGTCGAGGCCGTCGGTCGGCTCGTCCAGGATCAGCACCGGCGGGTCATGGAGGATGGCCTGGGCCAGGCCCACCCGGCGGCGGAAGCCCTTGGAAAGCGTCTCAATGGGCTGTTCGAGCACGCCGCCCAGCTGCAGCCGGTCGACCACATCGCCCAGGCGACGGCTGAACACGGCCCCAGAAAGTCCCCGCACCCGGCCGATAAAGGCCAGGAAATCGCCGGGGGTCATCTCGCCGTAGCTCGGCGCCCCCTCCGGCAGGTAGCCCAGCTTCTGCTTGGCGGCCACCGGGTCGTCAATGATGTCGAAGCCGCAGATCCGGGCGCTGCCTGCCGTCGGCGGCACGAAACCGGCGAGCATGCGCATGGTGGTGGTCTTGCCCGCGCCGTTGGGGCCGAGGAAGCCCAGCACTTCGCCGGGCCCTACCCGGAAGGAAATGCCGTCCACGGCGGTCCGGGCGCCAAAGTTCTTCACCAGGCCATCTGCTTCGATCAAGTTCAGCTCCCGTGGGATTCAGCGCCGGTATTGTCCATGCGCCGCGCCGGCCTGCAAAGGGGATTAAGCGTTCGTAATATGGGCGACGGGGCGTATCAGCACGACATTGGCCACGGCGATGACCGCCACGACCACCACCACCGCAAACGTGACGAAGTAATCGCCGGTTGCCGTGCGGATCTGACCCGCCAGCAGCGTGCCGGCCGCCCCACCCATGGTGTCCACGAAGGTCACCACGCCGAGGATCCGGCCGAGGGCCCGTTGGCCAAAGCTCTCCACGGCCACGAGCTGGATCAGGGTGAAGCTGCCGCCGAACCCGAGGCCGAAGATCACTGCGAAGCCCATGAGCTGCGCGGGATTGGTCGCGAGCGAAACTCCGCCGGAACCGCTGGTGAACAACAGCAGGCAGCCGCTGAGCAGTGTCAGGCTGGTGACCACCATGATCCGCTGCTTCCTGAACCGGTCGCTGATGGCGCCGAACAGGAACTTGCCCGCCACGCTGCAGGCGAGGATCGTGGAGTAGAGAGCCGTCGCCCGCTGGGGCACGAGGCCGGCTTCCTGCTCGAAGTAGATCGTGATCTGGCTGGTCATGGCCTGTATGGCAAACCAGAGGCAGGCGGAGCCGAACGCCAGGCACCACAGGGTGCGTGACCGCAGGGCTGCGGCGAAGGAGACGCCCTCGACCGATGCGGCCTCCGTCGGGCCTGCAGCCGCCGGTGCTGGCGCCTCCCGGAGCAGGAGGAAGGCGGGCAGAACGGCCAGGAGCCAGAAGGCCACCACCAGCACGCCCATTCCCACCCGCCAGCCATAGGCCGGATCATTGACCAGCGGCGATATCGCCACCGGAAGCGTCGCGCCGGCCAGGCTGGAACCAGCTACCAGCACGCCCACGGCCATGCCCCGGCGCGCGGTGAACCAGCGGGTTAGCAGCACCACGTTGGGCATGAGTCCCGACAGAATGAGGCCGACCGCGATGACCGCGTGCAGAAGGTATAGGTCCTGGATGGAGCGGGCGGCCGGGTAGGCGATGAAGGTGATGCCGAGCACCAGAAGTCCCGTTCGGATGACCCGGACCACGCCAAAGCGGTCGATGGCGGCCCCGACCAGCGGCGCCAGCAGGCCCGAGATGCCGAACGTGATAGCCGTCGTGAGGCTGACCTCGGCGGGCGTCGCGCCGAAGGTCTCCATGAACCGGGGGAACAGGTTCTGGGGCACGAACAGCGACAGGCCGTTGGTGAAGAAATAGACCACCACGCAGGTGGCGGCGATCCGGAGCTGCGTCCGGGTCAGCGCCACTGCGCCCGGCTCAGCCACCGCCTACAGCAGCTCGCCGTCGGCGTTCACCAGCTGGATCGCATCGAAGCCCAGTTTCTTCAGTCCCGGTTCGATGACCTGGCGGTCACCCACCACCACGAGGACCAGATCGGCTGGACGGAGGTGGTCGCGCGCTGCCTTGTTGACCTGTTCCGGGGTCACGCCGCGAATGGTTGCGGCGTAGTTGTTCCAGTAGTCGTCCGGCAGGCCGAATTCCACGATCTGGCTGATCGAACCCAGCACGGCATCCCCGGTTTCCCACAGGCCGGGTAGAGAGAGGGTATTGCTGCGCTTTACCAGCGCGACTTCGTCCGCAGTGGCAGGGCGTGGACCGGCGATGTCAGCAAACTCCTTGCGGATTTCGGTGATGGACTCGGATGTCTTGTCCGTCTGTACTGCCGCGTAGGCCAGCAGCGGGCGCTGCCCCCGGGCGTCGTAGGCGAAGGAGCGGGCCCCGTAGGACCAGTGCTTCGCCTCCCGCAAGTTCATGTTCAGTCGCGAGGTGAACTGGCCACCGAGCACGTCGTTCATGAGTTCGATCGGGCTGGCGTCCGGCGTGGTGCGCGGAGGAATCAGCTGGCCGGCGAAGATCACCGACTGGTCGGCGCCCGGCTTGTCCAGCAGGTACAGCGTGCGGCTTGCACGCGGAATGACGGCGGCCACTTGCTTCGCCGGAATGTCGCCGGGCTGCCAACTGCGCAGCAGGCGCTCGAGCTCCGGCTTCAGGGACGCGACGGTCACCGGTCCTACGGCAATCAGCGTGGCGTGGTTCGGCCGGAACCACTGTTCGTGGAACCGGGAGAGATCATCGCGGGTCAGGGCGGTCAGGGTGGCCTCCGTGCCGGTGCCGGTCAGCGGCTGGGCGTAGGCGTGACCGGCACCGTAGAGGAGTTTCGGCACTACGCGCAGGGCCATGGACGTGGGCTCGGTCTTTTCCTGGGCGAGTGCGGCCAGGTAGACCTTGCGGAGGCGATCCAGCTCCTGTTGCGGGAACACCGGATTCAACAGCACGTCGGCAAAGATCTCGAGGGACGGCGCCAGCTTGTCGGCGAGAGCGGACAGGCCGATTGCCGAGGTGTCGAGGCTAGAGCTGGCACCCAGGCCGGCGCCGAGCAGGGCCAGTTGCTCGCTGATCTCGAGGGAGCTTCTGGATTTGGTGCCCTCATCCAGCATGGCCATGGTGAGGTTTGCCGTGCCGGGCTTCGACGACTGGTCGGCGGCGTAGCCAGCATCCAGCACCAGGCTCAGGGAGACCACCGGCAGGCCCGGGCGCTCGACCACGATCAGTTTCAGGCCGTTGTCCAGAGTGGCGCGCTGGAAGGGCGGGAACGTCACGGGCACGTCGCCGGCCGGCAGGGGCATGGTGCTGCGGTCGACACTCGTGGTGGTGGCGGTGAGCTTGTCGATCGGCTCCACCGTCAGCACGAACGGGGCGGCTGTGACCCACTTGCCGACGACGGACTGCAGGTCGGCGCGGGTGGCGGCCAGGGCGGTCTCGTAGCCCTGTTTCCACACGTCCGGCGATCCGCCGTAGACCGTGCTTTCGGCCAACACCCCGGACTTGCCGGAGAAGCCGCCGACTTTTTCGAGACCCCGGAGGAAGCCGGCCCGGTGCTGAGTCTTGACCCGCTCAAGTTCCTTCGCCGTGGGACCGCCCTGGCGGAAGCGTGCCAGTTCCTCATTGATAACGGTCTCAAGACGCTCCAGCGGCACGCCCGGCTGGGCCGATACCTGCAGGTAGGTGATGCCGGCAATTTCCAGCGCCAGTGTGCCGAACTCCACGTCGGACGCGATCTGGTCCTGGTAGACGAGCCGCTGATAGAGACGCGAGTTCTTGCCGCCCGCCAGGATGGCTGACGCGAGTTCCAGGTCGTAGGCATCCCGGGTGCCCCAGCGGGGTCCCGTCCACGCCATGTACAGGCGGGGCTGCGCGACCCGGTCCTGCATGCTCTTGCGGCGGACGGTGTCGTGGGAGGGAATCCACTCCTCGAACCGTGCGAGCGGCGGCCCGGGCGGTATGTCACCGAAGTACTTTTCCGCCTTGGCGAAGGCCTCCTCGGTACCCACATCCCCGGCGATGACCACCACGGCGTTGTTGGGGCCGTAGTAGGTATCAAACCACTTCTGCACGTCTGCAACGCTCGCGGCGTTGAGGTCGTCCATCGAGCCGATCGTTTCCCAGGAGTAGGGGTGATCGGGCGGGAAGATCTGGGTCAGGAGTTCCTGAAAGACCTTGCCGTAGGGCTGGTTGTCGCCCTCCCGCTTTTCGTTCTGCACCACGCCCCGCTGCTCGTCGAGGATGGGCTGGGTGATGGCGTTCCTGAAATGGCCCATCCGGTCCGACTCGAGCCACAGCGCCGTGTCGAGGACATTCGTCGGCACGGTCTGGAAGTAGTTGGTGCGATCAAAGAACGTCGTGCCGTTGAGGTCTGTCGCCCCCAGTTCCTTGAGTGTGTTCAGGTACTCGCCCTTCAGGTTCTCGGAGCTCTGGAACATGAGGTGCTCGAAGAGGTGCGCGAAGCCGGTGCGGCCCGGCACCTCATTCTTGGAGCCCACGTGATACCAGACGTTGACGGCCACGATGGGCGCCTTCCGGTCCTCGTGGACCACCACGGTGAGGCCGTTGGACAACCGCCGAAGGGTGTAGGGGATGTCCACTTCGGTAGAGGTTGCGGCCAGGGTGGGGGCAATCATCAGGGTTGAGAGGAGGGTTGCGAGGAGGACGGCGCGCGCGTGGTTCAGGGGCATGGCAGGTTCCCGGAGGTGGTGGCGGATTCTAGCTGGCATAGGCCCCGGATCGAACCACCCCTGCCGAAAATGGCGGCCGAAAATGCCAGAATGTGGCGATGCCGCGCCGGACCCTGTACCCCAACCTCGAGCCCTACGACACCGGCTACCTTCCGGCATCCGGACTCCACGAGGTCTATTACGAACAGTGCGGCAATCCCCGGGGAAAGCCGGCCGTGTTCCTCCACGGGGGGCCCGGTGGCGGCGGCGACATCACCCCGCGCCGGTTCTTCGACCCGGCCCGGTACCGGATCATCCTGCTGGATCAACGCGGCTGTGGCCGCAGCCGCCCCCATGCGGAACTCCGGCAGAACACCACCTGGGATCTCATTGCCGACATCGAGGCGCTACGCCAGCACCTGAATATCGACCGCTGGCTGGTATTCGGTGGTTCCTGGGGCAGCACCCTGGCGCTCCTGTACGCCGAAACCCATCCCGACCGGGTGTCCGGGCTGGTGCTCCGCGGAATCTTCCTGCTGCGCCCGGCAGAGATCGCCTGGTTCTACCAGCAGGGCGCCGGCGACCTGTACCCCGACGCCTGGGAGCCCTACCGGGACTTCATCCCGGAGAGCGAGCGCGACGACCTGGTGCGCGCCTACCACCGGCGGCTGACCGGTGAGGACCCCGCGGTGGCGCTGGAGGCCGCCCGGCGCTGGTCCGTGTGGGAAGGGAGCACCAGCCACCTGCTGACCTCGGCGTCGACGGTCGAGCGTTTCGGGGCGGACCAGTTCGCCCTGGCGTTCGCACGGATCGAGGCCCACTACTTCGTCAACCAGGCCTTCATGGAGGTTCCGGACCAGATCCTCCGGGATGTGGGCCGGATCCGGGACATTCCGGCTGTGATCGTCCAGGGCCGCTATGATGTGGTCTGCCCGATGCGCAGCGCCTGGGACCTGCACCGGGCCTGGCCCGAGGCTGAACTGCGCATCGTGCCGGACGCCGGCCACTCGGCATTCGAGCCGGGCATCGTGCACGAACTCATCATGGCCACTGACCAATTCGCACTATGAGCGACCAGACCCTACTGATCACCAACGCATTGATCTGCAACGAAGGACGCGTCACACCCGGCGACGTCCTGGTCCGGCGCGGCCGCATCGACAAGGTGGCGCGGGAAATCCCGGCGGGGCGGGTAGACCGCATCATCGATGCGCGGGGCAAGTACCTGTTGCCGGGCTTCATCGACGACCAGGTGCATTTCCGGGAACCGGGCCTGACCCACAAGGGGGATATGGCCACCGAGTCCGCGGCGGCGGTGGCTGGTGGCATCACCAGCTTCATGGACATGCCGAACACCATCCCAAATGCCACCAGCCGCGCGGTGCTCATGGACAAATACCGGCTCGCCCGGGGGCGTGCGAAGGCAAATTTTTCCTTCTATTTCGGCGCGGCTAACGACAATCTGGACGAGATCCGCGCCTTGCAGCCGGGAGACTGCTGCGGCGTGAAGGTCTTCATGGGGGCTTCCACCGGCAACATGCTGGTGGACGATCCCGCGACCCTGGAGAAGATCTTCGCCGAGTGCCCCACGCTGATCGCGACTCACTGCGAGGACACGCCCACCATCAAGGCCAACGAAGAGCGGTTCCGCCAGGAGTATGGCGACGACGTGCCATTCTCGGCGCATCCGCTGATCCGGTCCGAGGAGGCCTGCTGGAAGTCCACGGTCCTCGCGACGGACCTCGCCAAGCTTCACGACACCAGGCTCCACGTACTCCACCTGACGACAGCGAAGGAGCTGCAACTCTTCGCGCCAGG
>JBDSWH010000023.1:0-6785 GCA_039926785.1 Gammaproteobacteria bacterium | reverse complement strand
CAGGCCCTCGACGCCCTCCTCGATCTCAACAAAGCAGCCGTAATCCGCGATATTGGTGACCTTGCCAAAGAGACGGGTATTGGGCGGATAGCGCCGGGAAATCGCTTCCCAGGGATCCGAACCCAGCTGCTTCATGCCCAGGGAGACGCGATTCTTCTCCCGGTCGAAGCGCAGGATCTTGACCTCGATCTCGTCGCCCACCGTGACCACCTCAGACGGATGCTTGACGCGCTTCCAGGCCATGTCGGTGATATGCAGAAGGCCGTCGATACCGCCGAGGTCCACAAACGCACCGTAGTCCGTCAGGTTCTTGACGACGCCCTTGACGATGGAGCCTTCCTGAAGATTGGAGAGGAGCGCTTCGCGCTCAGCGCTGTACTCCGCCTCAACGACGGCACGCCGCGAAACAACCACATTGTTCCGGCGGCGGTCCAGCTTGATGACCTTGAATTCGAGCTCCTTGCCTTCAAGGTAGGACGGGTCGCGAACCGGACGGACATCCACGAGGGATCCCGGAAGGAACGCTCTCACGAATTCAATGTCGACGGTGAAGCCACCCTTGACGCGACCGTTGATGACGCCCTTGACGATCTTCTGGTGCTCGAAGGCATCTTCCAGCGCTTCCCACGTCCGCACGCGCTTGGCGCGCTCACGGGAAAGGCGGGTCTCACCGAAACCATCTTCAACCGAATCCAGTGCGACTTCGACGTCGTCACCGACCTTGACCTCGATTTCGCCGCGCTCATTCTTGAACTGGCTGGCCGGAATTACGGCCTCGGACTTGAGGCCTGCGCTCACGACGACGGCTTCGGAGGAAACTTCGATCACGCGGCCCATCAGAATGGTGCCGGGCTTGATCCGTGTGTTGGCGAGACTTTGCTCGAACAGTAAGGCGAAACTTTCCGTCATGTGTGTCAATTTCCCGCCCGTGGGCGGACCTGTGTTTGTGTGAAGCCAGCCCGAAGTGCCGGGCCGCGGTTATCCCAACTCCCGACTCACAGCGGCTGTGAATCGGACCCAGTCATTGCATCAGGCGCTCAACAGGCACGTCATACCCGCTTGTCAATTCGGACACGTCACTCCGTCAGGCGAGCCTCTAAGGCCCATCGCAGCACCGCGTCCACCACGGTGGGTATCTCCATTCCCGTGGTCTCCAGAATTCGTGCATCGTCGCTGGGCTTGAGCGGCGCAATGGAGCGCCCCGAATCGCGTCGGTCGCGCTCCACCATGTCCCCTAAGAGGGCGGAGAGGCTAACATCAATACCCTTGTCCTTCAACTGCTTATGACGCCTGCGGGCCCGTTCCTCGGCGCTGGCCGTCAGGAACACCTTGAGCCGGGCGTCAGGAAAGATCACCGCCCCCATGTCGCGGCCGTCTGCCACGAGCCCTGGTGGGCGCCGGAAGGCCCGCTGCCGGTCGATCAGGGCCTGGCGAACCAAGGGGAGGACCGCGACGCGCGAGGCACCGTCCCCGGTCTCCTCGGAGCGAATGGCGTCGGTCACATCGTGGCCATTCAGCAGTACCCGGGTGCGGCCACCAGCGCTCTCAAACCGGGCGTCCAGGCGGGCAGCCAGGTCAGCGACCCGCGTTTCTGAATCCAGCGCCACACCGCGCTGGTTTGCATCCAGGGCCACCAGCCGGTAAAGGGCACCGCTGTCCAGCAGGCGCCAGCCGAGCCGCTCGGCCACCAAGCGGCTGATGGTGCCCTTGCCGGCACCCCCCGGGCCATCAATCGTCAGCACCGGCGCCGAGGGCCCCGTGCCGGGGTCAGTCATGACCGGCCACCGTGATGTCGAGGCCGACGGCGCGCGCCTGGTCGGCGAAGCCGGGATAGGATGTGGCCACATTGGCGGTGTCGAGGATGGTCACCGGTCCCTCGGCGCGGGCAGCGCCGACGGCAAAGGACATCGCCACGCGATGGTCGCCGCCGCTGTCGATGGTGCCGCTGCGGAACCGGCCACCACGAATCCGGGCGCCGTCGGGCAATTCTTCAACGTCAATGCCGAGAGTCCGCAGGCCGTCCGTCACGACCCGGATCCGGTCGGTCTCCTTGTGCCGCAACTCCGCCGCGCCGCGGATGACGGTCTCGCCGTTGGCCAGGGCGGCGGCAACGAAAATCGCCGGAAACTCGTCGATTGCCAGCGGAACCAGCTCCGCGGGAACCTCCACGCCGTGCAATGGCCGCGGGCGAATGACCAGTCGACCTACCGGTTCGCCCGCGCTGCCCGGCGCCGGCTCGATACGGATATCGGCCCCCATTAACTCGAGAATGCGCAGGATGCCGGTCCGCGTGGGATTGAGGCCCACCTGATCGATCACCAGTTCTCCCTCGGCCGCAAGGCAACCGGCGAGAATCATGAAGGCTGCGGATGACAGATCGCCCGGCACGTCGATGCGCGCTGCCGTGAGTTCTGCGCCACCAGCCACGGTCACTGTGGAGCCCGAGCGATGGACCCGACAGCCGAGACGGAACAGCATCCGCTCCGTGTGATCCCGGGTGACAGCCGGTTCCCGCACTGAAGTTTCGCCGGACGCATACAACCCGGCCAGAAGTACGGCTGACTTGACCTGTGCGCTGGCCACCGGCATGTCGAACGCTATGCCACGCAGGGACGCGCCGCCGGCAATGTGCACAGGAGGAGTCCCCTTGGTGGTCTGAACGCTGGCGCCCATGAGACGCAGGGGTTGCGCCACCCGTTCCATGGGGCGGTTACTCAGCGACTCGTCTCCGAAGAGGTCGGTTGTGAAGGGTTGTGCCGCGAGGAGCCCCATGAACAGGCGCATGGCAGTGCCGGAATTACCCATGTCGAGGGGCTGCCGTGCGGCCTTTAACCCGTGCATCCCCTGGCCCACCACGTCGATCGTTGTGGCGTCGTGCTGAACGACCTCGATGCCCATGCCTCGAACTGCCGCGAGAGTCGCCAGGCAGTCCTCGCCCGGGAGGAATCCCGTAATCTGACTGGTGCCGCGCGCAATGGCGCCCAGCATGAGCGCCCGGTGCGAGACCGACTTGTCGCCCGGAACCCTGATGCTGCCTTCCAGACGCGAGGACGGCTGTACGCGAAACTGTTGCTTCACTGGCCCAGACCGGCTCGCCGGATCTCCTGCAGGACGCGCAGAAGCCGGCTGTTTTGCTCGGGCAGTCCGACGGTGATCCGCAGGTGATTGGGCAGGCCATAGCTGCCGACCGGCCGTACGATTATCCCGGCGCGAAGCAGTCCCTCGTACCAAGCGCCAGACGGACCACCGGTATCGGCGAGGACGAAATTTCCAGCAGAGTGCGGCACTGGCCACCCGAACTCGCCCAGACCAAGCCGTAACTTTACGAGTTCGTCCCGATTCATTTCGCGGGACCGGCGCACGTGGTCCACCGCATTAAGAGCAGCCAGAGCCGCAACCTGGCCCAAGGCGTTTACATTGAACGGCTGCCGGACGCGATTGAGAAGTTCCGCGACGTCCGGATGGCTGACGGCGTACCCCACGCGAAGGCCAGCCAGGGCGTACATCTTCGAAAATGTGCGGCATACAATCAGATTGGGGCACGCCTCAAGCCATGCAAGAGTGTCCGGGCAAATCCCGGTCGGCATGTACTCCAGATAGGCCTCATCGACCACGACCAGGACCTGACGGGGCAAACTGTCAACAAATACACGGAGATCGCCGGGAGGCAGCCAGGTCCCCGTGGGATTGTTCGGATTGGCAATGAATACCAACCGCGTGCGTGGATTGATCAGGGAACTCATCTCGGTGAGCGAGTGCCCCAGCGGCTGGTCGGCCTGCGACCCGTTGGCCGGCGCAATTCGCGCGACGGCGCCGGTTGCTTGGACCGCCAAACCATAGACAACAAACGAATATTCGGCGTAGATCGCCTCGTCGCCGGGACCCAGGAAGGACTCGGCAATGATTGAGAGCAGTTCGTTGGAACCGTTGCCGACCGTGATTCGTGCGGGCGCGATTCCGAGGTGAGCGGCAAGCCCGCGCTTCAGTTCAAAGGCCGCACCATCCGGGTATTGGGCCACTCCGGCCAGGTGCCTCTTCATCACAGCGATGCTCTGCTCTGGCGGGCCGAGGGGATTCTCGTTGGAGGCCAACTTGACGACATCCGTGATGCCGTATTCCCGCTCGAGTTCTGCCATGGGCTTGCCCGGCACGTAGGGCTGCAACCCCCTGACTGCGGGAGGCGCCAGTGATGCGAAGTCGACCTGCCGTCGCACGGGGTGGCCGTGGGTGGTCAGAGCAAGGCTTTCGGATACGAACCCAGCACCCGAAATAGCTGGGTCCGCTTGCGCAGCTTGGCGAGCGCCGCCGACACCTTGACGTCCTCCGCATGGCCATCGATATCCACGAAGAACACGTAGTGCCACTTGCGCCGCCTGGATGGGCGTGACTCGATCCTGCTCATGTTGATCTGATGATCTGCCAGTGGCGCCAGGAGGGACTGCAGTGCGCCCGCATCATCCGTATCCTTGGCGGACAACAGGAGGCTGGTCTTGTCTTTGCCGCTGGGATCGAGCAACTTGCGCCCGATCACGAGAAATCGGGTGGTGTTGTCGGGCCGATCTTCGATATCGGCGACGATCTTCCCCAGGCCATACACTTCGGCCGCGGCATCCCCGGCGATCGCGGCAGTCCCCTCTTCGTCGCGCGCCCGGCGTGCGCCTTCAGCGTTGCTGCTGGCCGGGTGGAGTTCCGCCTGGGGCATGAATTCCCGGAGCCATCCCCGGCACTGAGCCAGGGACTGGGGATGGGCACTCACTCGCAGCACCTTTTCGAGCCCGTTCATCCTGCCCAGCAGGTGCTGGCGGATGCGCATCTCAACCTCGCCACAGATCTTCAGCGGCGATGTGAGGAACATGTCGAGAGTGTGGTTGACCGTCCCCTCAGTGGAATTCTCGATGGGGACGACACCGAAATCAGCCGCTCCCGACTCGACCTCACTGAAAACCTCATCGATCATCCCGAGCGGCAGGGCGCGAACCGAATGGCCAAAGTGCTTGTGCACGGCGGATTGGCTGAACGTCCCTTCGGGCCCAAGGTATCCCACCTTCAGTGGCTCCTCCTGCGCCAGGCATGCGGACATGATTTCACGAAACAGGCGAACCATCTCTTCGTTCGTCAACGGCCCCTTGTTTCTGGCAATGACGCCGCGGAGCACCGCGACTTCCCGCTCCGGACGATAGAAATCCACAGCAGAGCCCGCCCCGCCCTTCACGACCGCCACTTGCTGGGCCAGTCCGGCCCGTTCTGCAATGAGCGCCTGGATGCGCTCATCCACCGCATCGATCTTCTGTCGCAGGGTGTCGAGGTTGCCGCTGGCCCCGGCAGTCTTGCGCGCAACGACCTTTGCCCGTTTCTTCATTGCGATCCGCTCGTCAGGACCTTGTTGCCGGACCGCCGCCGAGGTCCCTGACCATCAGGATGCCGGGAATTGACCGGATCCTCGCCAGGGTCGCGTCAGTTATCGCGCCGTCGAGGTCGATGATCGTGTAGGCCAGTTCGCCACGGGATTTGTTCAGGAGGTCAGCGATGTTCAATCCCGCGTCACCCAGGCAGGTCGAGATTTGGCCAACCATGTTGGGCACATTGGCATTGGCAATCGTGATGCGGTGCGCACTGGTGCGGGGAACGTCGGCATCGGGAAAATTCACGGAGTAGCGGACGATGCCGTCCTCCAGGTACGACCGGAGATTTTCCGCCACCATGATGGCGCAGTTCGTTTCCGCCTCATTGGTAGACGCCCCCAGGTGTGGCAATGAAATCACCCGGGGATTGCCGATCAAAGCGCGGCTGGGAAAGTCGCAGACATAGGCCGTCAGTTTGCCTGAGGCCAAGGCAGCGAGGACGGCCGCCTCGTCCACGATTTCGCCGCGGGCGAAATTCAGCACGACTGCCTTGTTGGGCATCAGACGGATCCGGGCCTCGTTGACGAGTCCCCGCGTGGCATCCAGTAGCGGCACGTGGACGGTTAAGAAATCCGAGCGGCTGAACAGCTCTTCCAGATTGCGCGCCTGCTCCACCGCTGACGACAGCTGCCAGGCGCGCTCCACCGTGATCAGGGGATCGAACCCGACAACGCGCATTCCCAGAGCCAAGGCTGCATTGGCGACCTGGACACCGATGGCGCCGAGTCCGACCACGCCCAGAGTTCGGCCGGGCAACTCGAAGCCCACGTACTCTTTCTTGCCAGCCTCCACCGCTTTGTCGAGCGCCGCACCGTCTTCCTTGAGGTGCTCCACGAAATTCCACGCCTGGCACAGGTTGCGCGCACCGAGAAGCATGCCGGCAATGACGAGCTCCTTGACCGCGTTGGCATTGGCACCGGGAGCATTGAACACGGGTATTCCGCGCTTCGACAGCGCAGCGACCGGAACGTTGTTGACGCCCGCCCCGGCACGGGCGACAGCGAGCACGGACTCAGGGAGCGGCATGTCGTGCATCTTGGCGGAGCGGACCAGAATCCCGTCCGGATGACCGATCTCGGACGCCACCTCATACCGTTCGCGGGGCAACTTCCCCAGACCCTCCGCGGCGATGCTGTTGAGGGTAAGAATCTTGTAAGTCGTCTTGGCACTCACTCGGGAATCCTCTCGTGTAGGGTTGCTTTTGACTGAACGGGTTCAGCCGTGGCGCTTCTGGAAGTCGGCCATGAAATCGACCAGGGCAATAACGCCCTCCTCGGTCATCGCATTGTAGATGCTGGCACGCATGCCACCGACGGACCGATGGCCCTTCAGATTCGTCAGCCCGGCACGCTCGGCCTGCTTGAGGAATTCCGCGTCCAGTTC
>JBDSWH010000022.1:0-3018 GCA_039926785.1 Gammaproteobacteria bacterium | reverse complement strand
CGCCGGCACGGGGGCACCCGGCGGATCGCCGAAGCCCGTGGCCGGTGCCTTGGCGGGCTTGCGGGTCTTCTCGTCCCAGATGTAGAAGGACTTGTCGGCCCGTTCGGCGCTCTCGCCATCGGCATTGGCGAAGTCACTGGCCCGCAGGAACTTGCCGTTGTCGACACGCACCAGGAACGGCAGGTCGGTCTGTTCGAGCACGTAGTCCCGTTCGATAAGGCCGTCGGCAATAATCGTCTGCACCATCGCCATGGCCAGCGCGGTGTCAGTGCCGGGCTTCGGGTTCAACCACTTGGAGCTGTGGATCGCCGACGCGCTGAAATCAGGCGCGATGGTGACGATCTCGGTGCCGTTGTACCTGGCTTCCCAGAAGAAGTGGGCGTCCGGTATGCGGGTGGCCGCCGGGTTGGACGCCCAGATCAGCACACACTTCGACTTGTAGACGGAAGCCATGTTGTCGCCGGGCAGGTTAACGCCCAGCGTCATGTAAGCACCCACGGGCAGGTCGCCGACGCCGGCGAAGGTCTCGGGGATGACGATCCCGGTGGTGTTGGCAAAGCGGAACAAGGCCGTGAACGAGGCCTTCTTCAGGATCATCTGGGTGCCCATGGCGAAGGTGATCGAGTCGGGGCCAGACTGGGTCGCGTGCTCCAGGAACTTGTCGGTGATCTCGTCGATCGCCTGATCCCAGCCGATCCGTTCCCACTTTCCCTCACCCCGCTCGCCGACGCGCTTCATCGGGTACAGCACGCGCTGCTTGCCGTACATGTACTTGGCGTGGCGCATGCCCTTCTGGCAGCCGCGCGGCCCGTAGTCGGGGGTGTCCTCGCCCGAACGGCCGTACTCGCCCTGCTGCTCCTCGCGCCAGACGATGCCGTTCTTGACGTAGACGTTGAAGGCGCAGTGTCCTGTGCAATTGATGCCGCGGCTGCCCCGGACCACCCGGTCCCAGGTCCACTTGCGGCGCATCACGTCTTCCCAGAGGCCGTAGACCGGAGTGGGCGCGGCCTGGGCCAGGGCCTCGGTGGCGGCCATGTACTTGAGGGACAGCGCGGCGGCGGCCGCTGCTCCGGTGTGCTTCAGGAACTTGCGTCGGTCAGTGGTCATGGCAGACATTCAGTCACACTCCCGCTCTGGTCGGTCGAGTTTACTGCAGGAACGGGTTCAGAAGAGAAATGGGGACATGCCTAAGTTGGCAGTGCCAAATTAGGCATGTCCCCATTTCAAGCCGCTCCTACATCACAGCAGGCCGGCCTTGACCAGCCGCTCGATGTTCTGCTCCTGCCGGCGCCGGAACGCGTCCCGGGTCGGCGGCTCGACGACCTTGCCGTCGCGAAGCAGGAAGTTGGGCTGGTGGTACTGGGCCTGGGCGTAGCTTTTGGCGTAGATGTCGAAGGGCTGCCGAGACATGACGTTGGCCATCGCCGTGCGGCGGCGGGTGCGGCGCAGGGCCCCGATGTCCATCACGGCGTTGGAATTGAAGGCCTCGCCACCCTGGGCAGCCTCGGCCAGGATGTGGCCGTTGTAGTCCACGATCTTGGACATGGCACTGCAGGTGTACGGCGGTATCGGGATGTCGTCGATGGTGGCGGTGTTGGCGGACACCAGAAAGACCTGGTTCTCGATCGCCCGGGCCAGCCGGCAGGTTTCCTTGATGGTCCGCTCCGCGCTCCCAGGCTCGCTGGTGGGGTGCAGGATGACCTCGGCCCCGCGCATCACGACGCAGCGGGTAATCTCGGGGTACAGGATTTCCTCCGACGCGATGGTGCCCAGGTTGCCGATCTCGGTCTTCGCGACGGGGAATACGCCCTCCTCGCCGTAGATATCCAGGTACTTGTCCCAGACGTCATGGGGCGTGGGCTCGAAGCAGGAGGTGAGGCGCCGGTACCGCAGGATCACATTGCCGTTGGGCGCGATGATGAAGCAGGTCTGGAAGTACAGCTCGGGGAAGTGCGGGTCGATCTCGTAGACATTGCCCGAGAGGAACAGGTTGTTCGTCTGGGCCAGCTTGCCCAGAGCCTCGTACTCGGGGCCGTTCTGCTCCAGGCAGGCCCGGTCGCGCCACTCCTGCACCGACTCCTTCATGGGAAAACCGGTCACCGCGTACTCGGGCAGCGCCACGAGCTTCACGGGCAGGCCGTAGAAGAAGCGCAGGAAGCTCGCCGCGGTGGTGGTGTACTCGCCGATCCGGCGGATGTTCTCGTTGATGCGCTCCCGGGAGGACGCCCGGTCGGTGCAGCGGTTCACGCCCTTGACGGACACCTGCAGCGCTACGCCGATGTATTCGATGTTCTCGGTAGTGTCCAACGTTGTGTCTCCCGGCCGGTCGGCCGAATTCAATGGTGGTGGGTCACGCATTATATGGAGTGCCCGGGCCTGCGCCGGTCTCCGCGTGGTGCACCGTCCGCGTGACAGCCGGCCGGGATGCTGTTCCCTGCCGGAATCGGGGGTTAGCATCGACCCCATGGACAACCTGCTCAGCCTGGTCAAGACCGCAGCCCGCCGCCTCAACCTGTGGCAGCCGAAAACCCGCCCGGGCTGGAGCGGCGGTGGCATGGTCGCCACGCTGAACGGCACGGGCTTCATGTTCGAGGTCCGGGACCGGTTCGCGGATGCCTTCATCCAGGACGCGGGCGAGCTGGGCCGGCAGGGCCGGCAGTCGCTCGAGGTGGGCTGCGCCTACGGTGTGTCGACCATCCCGGCCCTGCAAGCCGGCGCCCTGATCACCGCCTCTGACCTGGACCCGCGGCACCTCGAAATCCTTCGCGGCAAGGTTCCGAAAGGCCTCCGCCGCAACCTGACGCTGGTACCGGGTGCCCTGCCCCACATGGAATTTCCGGCCGGACGGTTCGAGGCCATCCTCTGCTCCCGGGTGCTGCACTTCCTGACGGGTGACGACATCGAGGCGGCCGTGGGCAAGTTGGCGTCCTGGCTGGCGCCGGGCGGCCGGCTGTACCTGGTCGCGGACGCACCCTACGGCGTCTGGCGGGGCAAGATTCCCGAGTTCGAAGCCGGGAA
>JBDSWH010000021.1:0-4122 GCA_039926785.1 Gammaproteobacteria bacterium | reverse complement strand
AGCAAGACAAACTGGGACTACGAGTCCGCCGTGATCTTTGACATCAATGACACCTACGGTCCGGGCACCACCCAAACCATCATGGGCCCAGGCGGCACTTCCCCCGGCGAGGTGATCTCCACCATCGGCACGCTCAGCATCCACTATGACGACCCGGGTCCCCTCGGCCGGGCGGAGATCTTCGTCCCGGTGTTCGAGGCCAAGGCCGTGCACATCCTGACACTGCGTCCCGGCACCGTCGCGAACCGCGTGGCGTGTCCGCCCGACGTGCGCGAGTCCTGCCCGGTTCCCTGAGGCGGGAAACAGTAGGAGCGGCTTTAGCCGCGATCCGGCAGCGATCGCGGCTAAAGTCGCTCCTACTGGAAGCTGGCCGGGTATGTGAACGGCTCGGTCATCCGCCCGTCCTGCTTGGCGACCCGGCCGCTCTTCATCACGAAGTCGATCTGCCGCAGCGCCGAGATGGTGTCGAGGGGATTGCCCTTCACCGCGACAACATCCGCAATCTTGCCCGGCTCCAGGGTGCCGGCTTCGGCCGTGAGCCCGAACAAGTCGGCAGTCACCACGGTGGCCGAGCGGATCGCGTCCATCGGCCGCATGCCGAAGCCCACCATCAGGTCGAACTCCTTGGCGTTGTCTCCGTGGGCGAAAGTACCCGTATCGGTGCCAAAGGCAATCTTCACCCCGGCTGCGTAGGCGCGCTCGAAGGCCTTGTACTCGTTGCGCAGCTTTACCGAGGGCGGGTCGGCAATACGGAAGATCGGCGGCGGGTAGCTGGCGGACAGCGTCGGCACGAGGAACGTTCCCGCCTTCTTCATCATCCGTATCCCTTCGTCGTCGAGCAGGAAGCCGTGCTCGATCGAGTCCACGCCGGCGCTGACGGCTTCCTTGATGGCCACCGCTGAATAGGCGTGGGCAGCCGCCTTCAGGCCGACCAGGTGGGCGGTCGCGACGATGGCCTGGACCTCGTCGGGAAACAGCTGTGGATCCAGGCCCGTATTGGAGCCAAAGCCCCCAGTGGCGGTGAACTTGATGACGTCGGCGCCCAGTTTGTACTGGAAGCGAACGGCCCTCCGACACTCCATCGGGCCGTCACAGGTGCCGTCGGTCAAGCGGACCGAGTCGTCGCCCGTGCTCCCCATCGGGGTCTCGTCGCCGTGACCACCGGTAACTGCGATGGCCGATCCTGACACCAGGATGCGCGGCCCGATCATCCGGCCCGCATTGATGGCATTGCGCACCGCGAATACCGACTGGTCGTCCGACCCCAGGTCCCGGACCGTCGTGAACCCGGCGGCGAGATTGCGGCGGGCATAGATCATGGCGTTGACCGCACCCTCGGCAGCCGTCGGCGGAGTCCGGTCGCCGCGCTCCGCGCGCCGGCGCGAGAAACTCGGCTCGCGGTTGAGGTGCACGTGGGCATCCATCAGCCCGGGCATCACGAAGCGGTCAGACAGGTCGATGGTCTCCACCGGGGAGCCTGGTGCAGCGTCGGGTGCCGCCTCCAGGTAACCCGGCGCAATGCCGACGATACGGTCGTTCGTCACGATGACCGTCATCTGCTGCCGGGGCGGGTTGCCCGGCACGGCGAGCAGCGTACCGGCGTGGATCAGCGCGTAGCGATCCGGCGCAGGCTGCGCTCCGCTACCGGGCGCCGGCTGCGCGAGCGCCAGGCTGGAGCAGAGGACGAGCAGGACGGCTGGTGGCCAGCGGTTCATCGGTGCCCCCCGGGCTCTTCTTGTGGTCTTGGTCGTTGTTGCGCACCCGGCACGGCTTCACCGTGCTATCGCGCCCGCCTATGATCATGCCACGACAAAATTAAGTGACGTTAGCCCCCGTGGCGCCTTGCCACACCGGTCCGATCCAGAGCGAGGAGAGTTCACGATGCGCTGGTCACGTGCTGTTCCCGCCCTGCTCCTGGCTGGGGCGTTGGCGACGCAGTCTTCCGCCGGTCCACCCGCGGGCGGTTCTCGCGATCTCGGCCGCGACCTGTCCGGCGAGTGGTACTTCGACGTGGTGTCCCAGAACGGCCCCGGCCACCGGGACGTGCTCATCCGACAGGAAGGCCACCGGCGCGGAGAAGGTGCTGCGCGGCTGCTCCTGGTACAACCAGCCGGACCTGTGTTTCATCGCGACCCGCGACCGGTACGCGCCGGACCGGAGGCTGTACTACAACGGGTTTCGGGTGGTAACTGCGTACACGAACCCCCTCCCCGGCGCATCATCTCCCCATGTCGATCCTCGGCCAGTTCCTGGAATTCAGCGTACCGGCCCCGGACCTCAGCGCGTCGCTGGATTTCTGGCTGCGCCTGGGTTTCACGGAGATCCGCGTGAATGACATCCGACCCAGGGGCTACGCCGCTGTCACCGACGGGCAGGTCGTTATCGGGTTGCACGGCACGGGGCTCGACGAGCCGGCGCTTACCTTCGTGCGGCCCGACCTGGCGCGACACGCGCGGGCCATGGTGGACGCTGGGACGGAGTTCGAGTTCATGCGCCTCGGCGACGACCAGTTCAACGAAGTCGGCCTGCGAACGCCGGACGGGCATCTCCTGGTGCTGCTCGAGGCGCCCACGTTCTCCGTCGCCGACGACGACACACCCACTCCGCTGATCGGCCGATCCACCGAGCTCACGCTCGCCGCCACCGCGCTTGCCGACACCCGCAGCTTCTTCGAGTCCGCCGGCTTCCTCGGCACGGAGGGCGAGGATGAAGACTCCGTGCTCGTCACGGCCCCCGGCCTGTCGCTCGCGTTGCGCCCGGAAAGCCGGCAGCCAGGCGTCACGCTGCGTTTCGAGCCGGCCGGCGGCTGGCGGGCGCTGCTGGATGAGCGTGGGATCGCGGCCAGACCGGCGGGCCGGGATCATGTGCTGGTGGCACCGGAGGGGACGCGCCTGTTGCTGGTGGCAGCGGGCGCGTAGGAGCGTCTTTAGCCGCGAGGGATATTTCCCTCGCGGCTAAAGCCGCTCCTACGGCCGCTCCTACGCGCCCGGCAGGTACTGGGCGACGCCCGCCATGCACTTCTCCGCCACGACCACCCGCGCCACCACGTCGCCCGATCCCAGGTCCAGCTTGACGACCTCCCCGCTGAACCAGTTGCCCACGAAGGCATGCGTACCGGAGCGCGCGTCGATAATGGACCAGCCGAAACCGGGGAGCCGGTAGGTGCGGAGCCACACGCCGTCGGTCGTCATCGCATCCACCCGGTTGCCCATGCACACCATCAGCGTTCCGTCGGGCGTCAGGCCGAGGTCGAAGTGCATCATCGTGCGGTCGCCCTCCGTGCCACGCCGCAGGTCGGCGAGCTGGGTGTGGTTGATCAGGTCGTATTGCATCAGGCGAGGGCCCGTCTCGGACACGTAGAAGATCTTCGTCTGGTCTGGCGACAACACCGAGTGCGTGACGCCCATGCTGCCGCTCATGCCCCCGTGCACCTCGGGCTCGAAGATCTCCACCAGCTCGCCGTCGGGCGTGTAGCGCCAGAGGTCCCCGTCGCCCAGGTGAGTCCGGTGGCCGGGCAATGGGCGATGGCGGGTGCTCAACGGTTCGGGCTGGTGGTCTCCGTCCAGATTCTCGGTGAAGAGCAGCGTGCCATCCACCATGAAGTGCACCTTGGAGAAGGCGCGCATGTCGAACTGCAGGTTCATGAGTTGGCGTCCCGTGGATTCCACGCGCACCGTCGTCCAGGCCCAGGGGTCCTGGGCCCAGAGCGTACCGTCGGGCGCGAAGGTCAGGCCGTACACCAGGTGCGTGGTGCCCTCGACCCAGAGCACCCCCTTCTCGTTCAGGTTCGCGTCGAATTGCAGGATCCGGCCCAGGCCGGCATGGTCGTCCGCGGGGCTGTTCAGCAGCGTGGCGCCGACGAACACGTCGCCGGGCGCAAAGGGCTGCAGGGTCGACACGGGCAGGTCCGCCCCACTGCCCTTCCTCGGGGTCGGGTCAACGGGCCAATGTGGGTCGCGGGAGCTGGACGTCATGGGCGGACCGTTAAACTAACGGATACAGTGTCCATCATAAACGGGCCTTGGACCGGAAACCTGATGACGAAAGCGCACTTCGACTGGCAGGACCCGCTGGCGGTGGACGACGAGCTGACTTCCGATGAGCGGATGGTGCGTGACGCGG
>JBDSWH010000020.1:0-3744 GCA_039926785.1 Gammaproteobacteria bacterium | reverse complement strand
CGCAGGCCGTCGCCGCTACGCTTGGCATCGACGAGGTGCATGGCGGAGTCAAACCGCAGGACAAGGTTGCTCTGGTGCAAAGACTCAAGGCCGAAGGCCGACGCGTCGCGATGGCCGGCGACGGCATCAACGATGCACCAGCGCTGGCCCGGGCCGATGTCGGCATCGCGATGGGCACCGGCACCGACGTGGCGATGAACAGTGCGCAACTCACCCTCGTCAAGGGCGACCTGCGCGGCATCGCCACGGCGCGCGCGCTGTCAGTCGCCACGGTGGCCAACATGAAGCAGAACCTGGCCTTCGCCTTCGTCTACAATGCGCTCGGCGTGCCGTTGGCCGCCGGCGTGCTGTTCCCGTTCACCGGCTGGCTGCTCTCCCCGATGATCGCGGCGCTGGCCATGAGCCTGAGCTCGGCCTCGGTGATCTCCAACGCGCTGCGCCTGCGGAACGCAGTCCTGCGGCAGGACTGAGCGCCAGGCCGCGCGGCTAGAGCTTGCCTATGAACTGTTTCGTGCCGGGAATGAGCCAGTCCTTCCAGACCTTAATCTTGTTCCCTTCCACCAGGAATTCCCCGGCGACCTGGAAGCGCATGCTCGGTGTCTTGCTGTCTGCGGCTGCATTGAAATGGTCGATGCGCTCATTGAGGACCATTGGGCCGATCACGTAGGAGCGAAGGATCTCCCAGCGGATGGACTCAAGCTTTGCCATGAACGGACCGATCTGCTTCTTGAACTGCTCGAGGCTCGTGATCAGAGGCTGGCCCGGGGAGATCTGGTAGGTGAGGTCGTCCGCGAGATAGGGGGTGATTGCGTTCACGTCGAGCGTGGACCAGTCGCGGCAAAAATTGTTCACCAGCGTTTCGTTGGCGATCTCCAGATCGGTCCGGTCGGCCGCCCTGTCATGCGCCACGGCGAGCTGCTGGCAGGCCGCCAGTCCGATGGCAGCGGATCCGGCCAACCACGTCCGGCGGCTACAGCTGAGCATTGGTGTCACCATAATCGACTCCTTTGAGATCCCGCGTCATGCTAGTTGCGACTGGTGTCAGCAAGAGGACTTCGGCGAGGGTGGCGTGTGGCATGCTAGTCTCAACTCGAGCGCGGGATGATACAAGGACCGAACAGTGGCTAGGGAGCAAACACCCCAACCCGGTGACGTCGTCAAGCGCCACCGCCTGGCCACGCGTCTCTGGCACTGGACCAACGCGCTGGCGCTCCTCATCATGTTGATGAGTGGCCTGATGATCTTCAACGCGCACCCCATGCTCTACTGGGGCGAGTTTGGCGCCAACGCCGATCCGGCCTGGCTCGCCATCGGCGACAGTGGAGGGAACGGCTACCTCCGGCTCGGCTCGAAGGAAATCGACACCACCGGTATTCTCGGACGCTGGGTCGATGCCCGGGGTGAAATCCAGACCCGCGCCTTTCCGTCCTCGGTTACCCTGCCGTCCGGCTACAGTCTTGCCGACGCGCGACTCTGGCACCTGGCCTTTGCCTGGGTGCTCGCCTTGAGCCTGGCGGCGTACATGGTGTGGTCATTGTTCAGCCGGCACATTCAGCGCGATCTGCGCATCACGGCCGTCGAGATCACCCCCGCCCATCTCTGGCACGACGTGAAGAATCATGCGCAGCTGCGCTTTCCGACTGGCGCGGCGGCACTTCGCTACAACATCCTGCAAAAGCTGAGCTACGTCGGCGTCATCTTCCTGTTATTGCCCGCCGTGATCCTCACCGGCCTCACCATGTCTCCCGGCATGGACGCCGCCTGGCACTGGCTGCTCTCGGTCTTCGGCGGCCGCCAGAGCGCGCGCTCGCTGCATTTCATCGCGGCTATGCTGCTGGTCGCGTTTGTCGTGGTCCACCTGCTGATGGTGGTGCTGGCCGGTCCCATCAACGAGATCCGGTCGATGATCACCGGCCGCTACCGCCTGCCGGATCGCCGGGACAATTCCACGTGATTAATCGTCCGCTGGACCGCCGCCGCTTCATCACGGGCCTGGGCGCCGGTGGCCTGCTCCTGTCAGGCTGCGACCGCCTCAACGACAGTGAACGCGTGCGCTCCGTGCTCCGCAGCGGCGAGGCGCTCAGCTACCGCGTACAGCGCCTGCTCGCGGGCCCCTCGGCCCTCGCACCCGAATTCACCGCGGCTGATCTGTCGCCCGTCTTTCGCTCCAACGGCAACACCCTGCCGGATTCCGCCGAGTACCAGCGCCACGCCGCTGCCGGATTTGCCGACTGGCGGCTCATCATCGACGGCCTCGTCGAACACCCGATGGCGATCAGCCTTCAGGAGCTCGCGGCATTCCCGCAACGCACCCAGATCACCCGCCACGATTGTGTGGAGGGCTGGAGCGCGATCGGTCAATGGACCGGCCCGCAGCTCAGCACGCTCCTCGAGCGGGCAGGGCTGTCACCAAACGCCAGGTACATCGTGTTCCATTGCGCCGACCGCTTCGACGAGAATCCCTACTACGAATCCATAGACCTGGTCGACGCCTTTCACCCCCAGACGATCCTCGCCTGGCGGATGAACGAGGCCATCCTGCCCGTCCCGCACGGGGCACCGGTGCGCCTGCGAGTGGAACGCCAGCTCGGCTACAAGCATGCGAAGTTCGTCATGCGGATCGAGGCCCGGTCCGAGCTCGAGACTCTGCATGGCGGTCGCGGAGGTTTCTGGGAAGACCAGGGCGACTACGCCTGGTACGCGGGCATCTAAGGTCCCGCCGAAGTGGTGGCTTGCGCTGATCACGATGAGGCGCAAATGGCACTGCGGCTAGTCGTCTGGATGCCACTCGGCGACCCACTCCCCTGGTGTAGGCCCTTTCTTACAGGGAATACTGCCGGCTTAGCGCTGCGGCGGGCTCGTGGACCGTCTAGGATCCGGTAGCCAATTACTTTTCCAACAAGCCTCCTGAGGACAACTCAATGAAGACAGCCATTCCCGCACTGATCGGCACCTGCGCTCTCGGCCTTGGCCTGCCGGTGGTCGCACACGATACGAAGAGCGATCACATGATGATGAGCGAGCACGAGATGATGATGTCCATGGACACCAACAAGGACGGCATGGTCTCCAAGGTCGAATACATGAAGCATCACGAACAGATGTGGATGAAGATGAAGAAAAATGACAAAGGCATGGTTGAGCTGAAGTCGATGGACATGATGAAAGACGGCAAGATGATGAAAGACGACAAGATGATGAAAGACGGCATGCCCAACAAGGACAAGATGTCCGGCGACAAAATGTAGTCGCACACCGCGGGGCAAGGTTAGGGGAAGCGCCAGTTGTGACGGTAATCCCCCATTTGTTGGGCTGTTGCCAGAGGTGGAGTTAAGCCCTGACTGGGTTTCAAGTGCGCCTCATAGTGTCCCGACGGCGAGAAGCCTGGGAGGCGGCATGCACCGCAGAGCGTTTCTGATATTTGCCTCGGGAACGTTAGTCAGCTGTGGGGGCGGCGCAGATTCGGCGCCGGTCGGAGACAAGGCCGAAGAAACGTTCGAGGTCACGAAATCCGCGGCCGAGTGGCGCAAAGTCCTCACGTCGACCCAATTCAGGATTCTGCGCGAGAGCGACACCGAACGACCAGGGTCCAGTCCTCTCAACGACGAGCATCGGGCGGGCGTCTTTCACTGCGCGGGTTGTGACCTTCCGCTCTTTTCGGCCAGCGCCAAGTTCGAGAGCGGCACGGGTTGGCCGAGTTTCACGCAGCCGATCCCCGATGCCGTCCGGACTTCAGTCGATCGC
>JBDSWH010000019.1:0-3579 GCA_039926785.1 Gammaproteobacteria bacterium | reverse complement strand
TCGGGGCGCCTCTGGGCTCTCAAGGACAACGGGGCTGGCGGTTATGCCACCGCCGAACTGATGGATTCGTCTGCCGCCATCTCCGCCTTCGGGCAGGGCCAGGACGGCGAGCTCTATATAACGAATTACAACACGGGCCGCTTGCAGCGGCTGGTCAACACGGGGACGACTGTCAGTGACGTGGTCCCCGACGATCTCGCCGCCACTGGGTGCGTCAATCCCTCCAGTCCGCGCCAGCCGTCATCAGGCGTGGTGCCGTTCACGGTAAACGCCCCGTTCTGGTCCGACGGTGCGGCAAAGACCCGCCACCTCGCCATCCCGAACGGACAGGTCATCACGATTGACGCCAACGCGGACTGGCAGTTCCCCGCGGGATCCGTACTGATGAAGACCATGGAACTCGGCGGACTGCCGGTCGAGACGCGACTGTTGATGCGGCATCCCGACGGCGCGTGGGCCGGCTATACCTACGAATGGAATGATGCCGGCACAGGGGCCACTCGCGTCCGCGGCGGCAAGACTCGCTTCGTCCAGGGCCAGGACTGGATCTACCCCAGTGAGGGGCAGTGCCTGCAGTGCCATACCAGCGCGGCGGGTTTCAGTCTTGGTCCGGAAACCGCGCAGCTCAACGGCAACCTGCTGTATCCCACCACGGGACGCACGTCCAACCAGCTCGAGACGCTCAGCCGGATCGGCATGGTTTCGCCGGTCATCGGCAACCCGGCCACTGAACCAAAACTCCCCTCGCCGGCGAACACGGCCTACTCGATTGCGGAACGGGCCCGCGCGTACCTGCACACCAATTGCGCCAACTGTCACCGACCCGGCGGACCCACCGGCGTGGACATGGACCTGCGCTACAAACTGCCGCTGGAGACCACTTCAATGGGGATCTGCAATGCGCCGCCCCAAGCGGGTGATCTGGGCATTCAGAACGCGCGGCTGGTCGCTCCGGGTAGCCCGGAACGCTCGGTACTGCTGCAACGGATCCTCACGCGAGACGCCCACGGCATGCCACCGCTATCGTCGTCGATCCCCGACGCCGCAGGTTCACAGATCATCTCGACCTGGATTGACGGCATGACCACCTGTGACACCGCGTCGTCGGGTTGCCACGCCGGCATGGACTTCTAGCCGGAAGCATGGGGCAGCCGTCACGATGGCAGCTACCTACCTCTACCTGAACGCCGCGCTCTACGCCGCCTTTGCCCTGTGGTGCAGGGTCGTGGGGTCCGCCACATCGAAGGCAACAGGCTATTCAGTCCTCACCAACTCGGGTGAGTCGGAATACCGCGTGGTGTATGGCGGCCTGCAACTGGGACTGGCGGTCGTTTTTGCCTACCTTGCCGCCCGCTCAACCGAGTCGCACGTCGGTGTCATGTTTGCCGTCACGTAGTACGTGCCCATCGTCGCCTACCGGATGGTTACGGTGATGCGCTACTGGCCTGTGTCCAGTACGGCAATCGCAGTGGCAACCATGGAAGTGCTGCTCCTCGCCTGGGGCAGGGGGCTTCTCGCGACAGCGCGTTGACGTGCAGTTGAACGGGGCCCGGGACGGTCGGGACTAGTGGTCGAGCGGAAAAAAAGATCGGGTTGCGGTTACGGCTCCCTCCGAACGCCGCCCGGCGCTGCTCCCCATCTGGCCGTGCCGGGCTCCACCCTCCACACGGTGTTGCCCACATCGTCCGCCACCAGCAGCGCTCCCTGCCGGTCGATGGCGACTCCCACCGGCCTGCCGTAGGCGTCGCCCGAGGGGCTCAGGAAACCTCCGAGGACCGGTTCCGGCTCGCCACCCGGCTGGCCATGGGTAAAGGGCACGAAGACCACGGCGTAACCGTTGGCCGGCTTGCGGTTCCATGACCCGTGCTGGCCGATGAACGCGCCGCCACGGTACCGGGCCGGAAAGAGACTGCCAGCATAGAAAGCAAGACCGAGCGACGCCGTGTGGGAACCAAGCGCATAGTCGGGACGCAGGGCCGTGACCACGCGGTCCGGTCGCGCTGGCTCCACACGGGTGTCAACGTGGTCACCGTAGTAGCTCCAGGGCCACCCATAGAATCCTCCACTCTGCACGGAGGTCAGGTAATCGGGCACGAGATCCGGTCCCAGCTCGTCCCGCTCATTCACCACCGCCCACAGCTGACCAGACTCCGGTTCCCAGGCGAGGCCGTTGGGATTGCGCAGGCCGCTGGCATACACCCGATAGGAGCGACGGTCAGGGTCGACTTCGAGGATTGATGCCCTGTCGGCCTCCACGTCCAGCCCATGCTCCGCCACGTTGCTGTTGGAGCCGACCGTCACATACAGCTTGCCGTCAGCGGCGGTCCCGGGCCTGCCGGCCAGGACATTCTTGGTCCAGTGATGATTGCGCGGTCCTGCGGGCAGCGGGGTGACGAGGGCCCCCGGCCCGGGCAGCCGCAGGTCACCGTCGGTATAGGGAAACCTGACCAGAGCATCGGTGTTGGCCACGTACAGCTGCCCGTCCGCCAACGCCATGCCAAAGGGCGAGTGAAGCCCGTCGACCAGGACCGTCCGGAACTCGGCCACCCCGTCGCCGTCCGCATCGCGCAACAACGTGATGCGGTCAGCGCTCGGCACGGCAGCCCCGGCGCGCTTCATCACGCGCCCCATCACCTGCGCCCTAAAACCCTTCGCATCCTCGGGCCGAGGCGGCGCGTTAGTTTCCGCGACCAGCACATCACCATTGGGCAGCACATAAAGCCACCGGGGGTGATCGAGATTACGGGCGAAGGCGCCAACGACCAACCCCTCGGCCGGCGCCGGCATTGCGTCAGCGGGCCAGCCCTGCGCCGGCGCAATGTGCACCGTGGGCAGCAGTCGCTCCTGGGGTTCAGGCAGAGTTGGCGTAGGCCCGTAGCCCACGCCGGGTGGCAAGGCGGTGGACCCGCAACCCGCGATGCCGAGGATGATGGAAACTAGTGTGGCAGGACGCGTTTTTGTCACTGGCTGGGACCAGTGATGCATCATGGTTGCGCAAGCGATGCCGGGACGCTGACCGGACTACCGACCGCTGGCACATCGGCCTTGCGTTCCAGCCACAGGACCGTGGCGATACCCAGCAGGCCGACGATTGCTACCAACGCTACCACTCCGCCACCTCCCGTGTTGCGCCGACGGTCGTGTCGCCGCCGACACTCAGGACATTCCGCAGGGCTAAGCATCAACCGGCGACCGCATTGCGGACAGATCGTCGCCTCGATTATGTGACCGTGTTGCATGCTGATCCCTGGAGCATCGTAGGCCCATAGATCCTACTGCCGCGGCCCGGCCTGCTCGGTAGGACATCTCCGACGCGGGCCGTCAGCGCTGGCCTGGACACTGAGCGGCGTTGCGTCGCTACTGTTAACAAATGCGAACCTCCCTGGGGGGAAACGACGCACTTTCTCACCGGCCCCTATCCAGGCCCCGACCAGGAGGACCTGCACTTTGAACCGGGCGTCAGCACTGCAACGGCAACCATTTACGAGCACTGCGCCCGGGCCATCGATGCGAGCCTGGCCACGGGACCGCACGGCCTGCCCCTCTTCGGCGGGGGTGACTGGAACGACGGCATGAACC
>JBDSWH010000018.1:0-4765 GCA_039926785.1 Gammaproteobacteria bacterium | reverse complement strand
AGCCCCGCCGCTTTTCGCGCCGGCCAGATCCCGAAGAACAGACCGACGGCGGCGCTGAAGCAGAAGGCCAGCGCGATAGCCATTGGTGAGACCGCCATGTTCCAGCCGGCGAGGCGGGCGATCAGGGTGGTGATGCCAGCGCCGAGGGCAATGCCGGCCCCGCCCCCCAGGATGCACAGCACCATTGCCTCCACCACGAACTGCAGCATGATGTTCCGGCGACTGGCGCCGAGCGCCTTGCGGATGCCGATTTCCTTGGTCCGCTCGGTCACCGTCACCAGCATGATGTTCATGATGCCGATGCCGCCCACCACCAGGCTGATGCTCGCGATGCCGGCGAGGAGGATCGCGAAGATGTTCGCCGCCGCCTCCCGGACGTTGAAGAACTGGCGGGGGTCCGCGATGCTGAAGTCGTTGTCCTTGCCGGGCTGGATCTGGTGCTCGTGGCGCATCACGCGCTCGATCTCCACGATGGCACGCTCGACGGTAACGCCCGGCGCCATCTGGGCGCTGATGGAGTCCAGCTGTTCTGTCCCGAATACGCGGTAGCGGGCCGTGAAGAAGGGGATCCACACCTGCTCGTCCACATTGCGAAAGCCACTTGAACCCTTTTCCTCGAACACGCCGAGGACCTGGAAGGCAATGCCCTTTATATACAGGGTCTGGCCCAAGATCGCGTCCGGCGAACTGCCCAGCTTGGCCGCCACCGAAGCGCCGAGCACTGCCACGGGCCGCCTGCCGGAGTCGTCAGCGTTGGTGAACGACCGGCCCTCCGCAAGCACGTAGCTCTGGATCCCGAGGAAATTGGCGCTCACTCCCGCCACCCGGAGGTTCTCGTTGCGGTTGCCGAGCTTGATCTGGAGCTGGCCGGCGATCTCCGGCACGACGCCGACGACCGACGGCGCGCGGGTCGCGATGGCTTCGGCGTCCTTGATCGTCAGTACGGCGCCACCCTGCGCCACCCCCATCCGCATGAAGCTGCCGGCCCGCACCGAGAGCACGCTGGCGCCCAGCTGGTCGATCTGCTGGTCAACCGCCTCTTTGGCGCCCGAGCCGATCGCGATCATCGTGATGACCGACGCCACCCCGATGATGATGCCGAGCATGGTCAGGAACGCCCGGAACAGGTTCGCGCGCACCGACTGGAGCGCGACGAGGATCATTTCGGCGAACAGCATGGCTACGGCCTCCCGGTACTGCCGGCTGCTGGCCGGCCCGCCGGGGCCTGGCCCTGGCCCTGGCCCTGGCCGGCCGCGGGTTGTGCACCCGGCCGGCCCCCGGTCATGCCCGGCATGCCGGTAAATTGCCGCATCTGTTGCTGGAAGCGCTGCTGGGTTTCGACCAGGCCCGAGCTGGGCAACAGGTACACCTGGTCGCCGGCCTTGAGCCCCGCCACCACCTCGTTGTAGTCCAGGTCGGTGATTCCCGTGACCACCGGCCGCGCCACCGGTTTGCCGTTCTCGTTGACGAAGACCCAGTAGCGATTGCTGAACTTGTAGCCCTTGCCTGCGGCGTCGTCACCCGCAGGGCCAGCAGGCAGCGCATTGGCCTTGAGCTGCCCGGCGGCCGTGGCCTCATCGAGCCCCACCAGGGCCGCCGACGTCTTCAGGTCGCGGTCCGTGCGCAGTGCGCCTGTGGGTATCGCGAGTACGTCCTGCCGATCGGTGACCAGTATCGACACTTCGGCGTTCATACCGGGCTTCAGCAGGCCGCTTTTGTTATCCAGGACGATACGCACGGCAAAGGTTGTGACGGTCTGGTCCGCACTGGCCTGGGGTTCGATCTTCTCCACGTGGCCGCGGAATGGCTGGTTGGGAAAAGCGGTTACGGTCACTTCGGCTACCTGGCCCGGCGCAATCTTGCCGATGTCGGTTTCGTCCACCAGGGTGCGGACCTCGACACTCGTCAGGTCGGCCATCTTCAGCATCAGTGTGCCGCCACCGACGTCCATGGTGGGCGACGAGATGACCTGGCCTTCCTCCACCAACTTCTCGATGATCGTGCCGGTGATCGGCGCGCGGAGGTCGGTGTCGTCCAGCTGGATGCGCGCGGTCTCGACCGCCACCTGGGAGCGAACGACCTCAGCCTTGGCATTGGCGGCTTCCAGCTGGGACTGTTCGAAGTCCACGTCGTTGAGTATGCGTTCCTCGAGCAGCTTGGCCGCCCGCCGGCTCTGGGCCTCGGAGATGGAGCGCCGGGCCTTGGCGGCCTCGAGCTGGGCGGTGGCCTGGGCGAGCGAATTCTGGGGGTTCCGCTTCTCGATCTGGACCAGCAGGGTGCCCTTCTGCACGACCTGACCCGTCTCCCCCTGGATGGAGAGGATCTGGCCGGAAGCCTTGGACTTCAGCTCCACCGTGACGGAGGGTTCAATGTGTCCCGCCGCTTCCACGGCCACGACGATGTCGCGTTTTCCGATCGGCACCGTCTGGTAGGTCGTCGGGGTCTTGTCGCTCGGCCGGCCGCAGGCCACGAGCAAGGCCAGCGACAGGGCCAGTAGCGGGCCCAGTAACGGGCCCAGTAATGGGAGGGGCATCTTCATCCGTGGCCTTTCCGTAAGTTCGGCGTGTCCGATTCGATGCATCCGTCCTTGAGACGGATGGCGCGGTGGGCGTAATCGGCAACGGCCGGATCGTGCGTGACCAGCACGATGGTGTTGCCCCGGCTGTGAAGCTCGTCGAACAGCGCCAGGATTTCCGCCGTCGTGGCGGAGTCCAGATTGCCGGTGGGCTCATCCGCGAGCAGCAGGCTGGGCTGGGTCACCAGCGCCCGCGCTACCGCCACCCGCTGCCGCTGGCCGCCGGACAGTTCGGAGGGCCGGTGGTTCATGCGATCCCGCAGACCGACCTGTTCGAGGGCGAGGCGGGCCCGGTTAGTCCGGTCCCGGCGGCTGACGCCCGCATAGATGAGCGGCAGTTCGACGTTGTGGAGGGCGTCGGCCCGGGCGAGCAGGTTGAACGTCTGGAACACGAAGCCGATCTCCCGATTGCGCAGGGCCGCCAGTTCGGCATCGCCCAGGTCCGCCACAGGGGTGCCGTTCAGCCAGTACTCGCCGCTGTCCGGCCGGTCCAGGCAACCGATGATATTCATCAGGGTGGACTTGCCGGAGCCGGAAGGGCCCATGATGGCCACGTACTCGCCGCGGCAAATCGTCACATCGACGCCCTGCAGGGCCCGGATCACGGTGTCGCCCATCGGGAAGCTTCGGGTGAGCGACCGGGTCACAATCACCTCGCCGGCGCTGGCAACGGGCGCTCCAACGGCCGACCGGGCGATAATGGGGTTCTGCGGTATGGGGAGTGGCGACATGTACGACTCTCGGCAATTCTATATCGACGGAGCCTGGGTAGACCCGGTAAGTCGCGAGGCGCCCGATTTCCCCGTGGTGAATCCGGCGACCGAAGAGCGGATTGGCCGGATCGCCCTCGGCAGCCCGGCGGATGTGGACCTGGCGGTCACCGCCGCCCGTCGGGCCTTTGCGAGCTATTCGACGACTACCGTCGCCGAGCGAATGGCGCTCATCGATCGTGTCATTGCTGCCTACCAGCGTCGGCAGGACGACATCGCCCGGGCCATCTCCGACGAAATGGGCGCGCCCCTGGCGTTCGCGAAACGCTCCCAGTCCCAGCTCGGCATCGGGCACCTCAACACGATCCGGGAGGTGCTGAAGACCTTTCCATTCACCGAAGACAGGGACGGCCTGCGCCTCGTCCGGGAGCCCGTCGGGGTGTGCGGCTTCATCACTCCGTGGAACTGGCCGATGAACCAGATCACCTGCAAGGTGGCCCCGGCGCTGGCCGCGGGCTGCACCATGGTGCTGAAGCCCAGCGAGATTGCGCCGCTGTCGGCCACGATTTTTGCAGAGGTGATGCACGAGGCCGGCGTACCCAAGGGCGTGTTCAACCTGGTCCACGGCGACGGGCCGGGTGTTGGCCAGGCGCTGGCCACCCACCCGGAGGTGGACATGGTGTCCTTCACCGGGTCGACCCGCGCCGGCATCGCCGTCGCCAAGGCCGGGGCCGATACCGTGAAACGCGTCCACCAGGAACTTGGCGGCAAGTCGCCGCTGGTGATCCTTGACGACCGGATTCTTGAAGCCGCCGTGCGCTGGGGTGTGGCGGACTGCTTCAGCAACAGTGGCCAGTCCTGCAACGCTCCGACGCGCATGCTCGTGCCGGCCCACGTGCACGACAAGGCCGTCGCCCTGGCCGGCGAAGTGGCAGCCGGCATGGTGGTTGGCGATCCGCAGGACCCGGGCACGCGCCTGGGCCCGGTCGTCAGCCGGCTGCAGTTCGACAAGATCCAGCGGTTGATCCGCGCTGGTACCGATGAGGGCGCCACGCTCGTCGCCGGCGGTGAAGGCCGGCCCGCCAACCTGAAACGGGGCTGGTACGTGCGACCGACAATCTTCGCCGGCGTCCGCAATGACATGACGATCGCGCGGGAGGAGATCTTCGGTCCCGTGCTCGCCATCCTGCCCTACGAGACCGAGGCCGATGCCATCCGCATCGCCAACGACACGCCCTATGGCCTGGCCGCCTACGTCTGGGCCAGCGACCCCGTCGTGGCCCGCCGCGTCGCCGGCCGCATCCGCGCCGGCATGGTGCACATCAACGGCGCGGACATGGCCCTGAACGCGCCGTTCGGTGGCTTCAAGCAGTCCGGCAACGGACGCGAGTGGGGCGAATTCGGGCTGGCTGATTTCGTCGAGCTGAAGGTCGTGCTCGGTTACGGCACGACGCAATCGAGGTAGGAGCGCCTTCAGGCG
>JBDSWH010000017.1:0-7544 GCA_039926785.1 Gammaproteobacteria bacterium | reverse complement strand
GGGTAACTATTCGTCGTGGCTGGACCAGAAGCAGAAACGCCTGGCGCTGGAGGAGAAATCCGAGCAGGCGCGCCAGAAGACGATCAAGGCCGAACTCGAGTGGGTGCGCGCCAACCCGAAGGCGTGGCAGGCCAAGAGCAAGGCTCGGCTGTCCCGCTTTCAGGACCTGGTCTCCCAGGAGTACCAGACGCGGCAGGAGACGCAGGAAATCTACATTCCGCCCGGCCCCCGCCTCGGCGACCTCGTGATCGAGCTGAATCACCTGCGCAAGGGTTACGGCGACCGCCTGCTGATCGAGGACCTGAGCCTGCAAGTACCGCCGGGAGCCATCGTCGGCATCATTGGCCCGAATGGCGCCGGCAAGACCACGCTCTTCAGGATGCTGACTGATCTTGAGAAGCCAGACGGCGGTGAGATCCGGTTTGGCGACACGGTGCAGCTGGCGGCGGTCGACCAGTCCCGACAGTCCCTGGACGACACCAAGACCGTCTGGGCGGAGATCTCGGGAGGCGAGGACCTCCTGCGCATCGGCAGGTACGAGACACCCTCCCGCGCCTACTGCGGGCGTTTCAATTTCAAGGGCACCCAGCAGCAGCAGCTGATCGGGGAGCTGTCCGGCGGCGAGCGCAATCGCGTGCACCTTGCCAAGGTGCTGAAGTCGGGTGGCAACGTACTGCTGCTCGACGAGCCGACCAACGACCTTGACGTGGAAACTCTGCGGGCGCTGGAGGAAGGACTGCTCGAGTTTCCCGGCTGCGCCATCGTGATTTCTCACGATCGCTGGTTCCTCGACCGCATTGCCACCCACATCCTGGCGTTCGAGGGCAACAGCCAGGTGGTCTGGTTTCAAGGCAACTACACCGACTACGACGCCGACCTGCGGCGCCGGCTCGGGGACGACGCCAACAACCCCCACCGGATCCGGTTCAAGCCCCTGACGCGCTAAAAAAGTAGACCCGCTAGAGCATGACAGCCAGCATCACAGCCGACGGACGTTTCGAACGCAACGGTGGCACCGGCACGATGGAGTGCCCGCATTGCGGCGCCATCGGGCCGATGACCGTGACAGCGTATCCCGCTTTCAGCAAGCTCAAGACCGAGCGCCCGACACAGGTCGGCGTGGTCCTCCAGTGCTCAGGTTGCAAGGCCCCGGTGTTCCTTCGCTACCGCACCCGAGCCTGGCGCGACGACCGCGTGGAACTCCATCCGCTGCCCCAGCCCGTGGAGCACCCACCCGAACGTTTCAGCCTGAGCTTCCTGCCCCCGGCGGTCGGCGCCCGGTTCCGCGAGGCGCTCGCCTGCTTCAGCAGCGGGCTCTGGCAGGCCTTCGCCGCCATGTGCCGGCAGACCGCCCGCGCCGTGTTCGAGGACGTCGGCGAGGCGGGACGGTTGCGGGTGTACGACCTCGTCACCGAAGTGCAGTCTTTGGGCGAGATTGACGATGCCACGTTCAATGCCGTGCGCCGGATCATCTTCGACCCGGAAGAAGGCCGGCAGGAGCCAGAATTCGATCGCCGCCAAGCCGCCGTGCTGCTGGAGACGATGAAGGACCTGCTGACCCAGACCTACGTGCGGCGGGCCAAGCTGCGCCAGGCACTAAAGGTGCGCCGGTTCTTCGCCAATCAGGCGGCGGGGATCGATGAGGACGAACCGGAGTTGCCCGTCCGGAAGGTGTGACGAGGCGGACGCCGCTCCCGGCAGTCCGCGTGACTACCCCGCAAATCGCCGGGCATTGCGGAACAACCGCAACCAGGGCCCATCGTCGCCCCAGCCTGGCGGGTGCCAGGAGTGTTGCACGGTCCGGTGTACGCGCTCCGGGTGAGGCATGAGGATCGTTACGCGCCCGTCGTCAGAACAAAGGCCGGCAATGCCGCCCGGCGAGCCATTCGGATTGGCCGGATACTGCTCCGTGGGCCGGCCCTGATTGTCGATGTAGCGGATCACCAGCTGTCCCGCCGATTCGCACACCTTCTGGTGCCCCATCGCGAACGTCGCAAGCCCCTCGCCGTGGGAGGTGGGAATCAGCAGCCGACTGCCCGCCATTCCCTCGAGAAGTACGGACCGGGACGGCAGTACCTCGACCAGGCTCAGGCGGGCCTCGAACTGCTGAGAGCGGTTCTGCCGGAATCGTGGCCAGTGACTGGCGCCCGGAATCAGTTCGGCAAGGACTGACAGCATCTGGCAGCCGTTGCACACCCCGAGCGTGAAACTGTCGGGGCGCCCGAAGAATTCGGCGAACTGGTCGCGGGCCCGCGCGTTGAAAAGGATGGATTTCGCCCAGCCACCGCCAGCACCGAGTACGTCGCCATAGGAAAAGCCGCCACAGGCGGCAAGTCCCGCGAACTCCCGAAGGTCCCGGCGACCTGACAGGATGTCGGTCATGTGCACGTCGACGGCATCGAAGCCGGCGCGCCCGAACGCGGCGGCCATCTCCAGCTGGCTGTTTACGCCCTGTTCGCGAAGGATGGCTACGCGGGGCCGCCGTTTGGCAGTGGCGACGATGTGGGCGACAGAATCCTCGGCCGGATCAAAGGTCACCACGGGTGAAAGCCCCGGATCGTCCGCCGCCAGTTTCGCCTGCCACTCTTCGGCAGCCGTGGCCGGGTTGTCCCGCAGTGCCTGCATCCGGTGCGACAGCTCGGACCAGATGCGCAACAGGTGAGTGCGGGAATTGGAGAACAGCGTGACCCCGCCTGCGCCAATGGAGATCTCGTCAGCACCGGTCATACCCGCCACGCGCCGGAGCAAGCCGGTCAGCCCGTGTTTGTCGAGCACTGTCGTTATTGCACCAGCATCCGCGTCGCGGACCTGGATGACGACGCCCAATTCCTCGGCGAAGAGCGCGCCAAGGTGCTGCTCGTGGGTGCCCACCTGAAGGTCGATTTCGAGCCCGGCGCGGCCGGCGAACGCCATCTCGCACAGGGTCACGAAGAGTCCGCCGTCGCTGCGGTCGTGATAGGCCAGGATGAGGCCGGCGGCACGAAGGTCCTGAATCGCGGCAAACAGGCTCCCGAGCCGGGGCACGTCCTCCACATCAGGCGGTTCACCGCCGGTGCGGACGAACGACTGGGCCAGGCAGGAGCCGCCCAGCCTGTTGCGGCCCTCTCCAAGGTCTATGAGCCAGAGTGCCGTTCCCGGTTCCGGGCAAAGTTCAGGAGTGAGGGTGCGACGCACGTCCTCCACCGGTGCAAACGCGGTTACCACCAGAGAAACAGGAGCGATCACCGCACGGGCACTGCCGCCAGCACCCCAGCGGGTGTGCATGGACAGCGAATCCTTGCCGACCGGAATCGCAATCAGGAGTTCGCGACAGAGGGCGCTGACGGCGTCGACGGTGTCGTAGAGCCGCTCGTCCTCACCAGGGGCACCCGCCGCTGCCATCCAGTTGGCCGACAGGCGCACGTCGGACAACTGGCGGACCGACGCGGCCGCCAGGTTGGTCAGCACCTCGCCAACCGCAATGCGCCCCGACGCGGGACCGTCCAGGACCGCCACTGGCGAACGCTCGGCAACAGCCATCGCTTCGCCGGCAGTGCTGTCGAAACCGACGGCAGTCACCGCCACGTCGCTCACCGGCACCTGCCAGGGTCCGACCAGCTGGTCCCGCGCCACCAGCCCGCCCACGGTCCGGTCGCCGATGTGAATAAGGAACGATTTGTCGGCGACGACCGGCAGGCGCAGCAAGCGGTGGCACGCCTCCGCGATCGGGATGCCCGCCAGGTCCAGGGCCGACCGGGACACGGGCCGCCGCTGCACCGTGCGGATCATCTGGGGCGGCTTGCCGAGCAAGGTGGCCAGCGGCATGTCAACGGGCGTCTCGCCGGAGTCGCGGTCCGTCACCACGAGGCGGCGCGTGTCGTCCAGGGGTCCGAGGACCGCGTAGGGACAGCGTTCACGGGCGCAGACGGCGTCGAACCACGTCAGGTCAGCCGGGTCGATCGCCAAGACGTAGCGCTCCTGGGCCTCGTTGCACCAGATCTCCAGCGGCGACATGCCGGAATCGGCGGACGGAATGTCGCGCAGCTCGAACCGGCCGCCGCGGTGACCGTGATCCACCAGTTCGGGCACGGCATTGGACAGGCCGCCGGCCCCCACGTCGTGGATCATCAGGATCGGGTTGGCGCGGTCGGCGGTGACCGCCAGGGCGCGACAGGCTTCGATCACCTGCTGGGCGCGCCGCTCGATCTCCGGGTTGCCCCGCTGGACAGACGCGAAGTCCAGGTCCGCGGAGCTTGCGCCGCTGCCCACGGACGAGGCGGCGCCACCACCCAGGCCGATGAGCATGGCGGGACCGCCCAGGACGATCACCAGGGATCCTGGTGGTGGATCAGCCTTCTCCACGTCGGGGCCGGCGATATTGCCAAGGCCGCCCGCCAGCATGATGGGCTTGTGATACCCGTGGGTAACGCTGGCATTGCCCGGGTCGGGCTGCTCGAAGCTGCGGAAGTAACCGGCAATGTTCGGCCTGCCAAACTCGTTGTTGAACGAAGCGGCACCGATCGGGCCTTCGAGCATGATCTGCAGCGCACTGGCAATGCGGTCCGGCCTGCCGGGTGAATTCGGCAGCGCTTCCCACGGTTGCTCCCAGCCCGGCACCGCGAGGTTTGAGACCGAGAACCCCGTGAGACCGGCCTTGGGGCGACCGCCGCGGCCCGTCGCGCCCTCATCCCGCAACTCGCCGCCCGAGCCGGTGGCCGCACCGGGAAACGGCGAAATCGCCGTTGGGTGGTTGTGCGTCTCGACCTTCATCAGGGTGTGCACTGGTGCGACGGTGGCGACGTAGGCGCCCGTCGCCGGATTGACGTGCAGGTGGCCCGCCACTGCCCCTTCGATAACCGAGGCGTTGTCCTTGTAGGCGCTCAGCACACCCCGGGGATTGGTGGCGTGAGTAGACCGGATCATCTGGAAGAGACTGTCGGGTTGCTCGATACCGTCGATAATCCACCGGGCGTTGAAGATCTTGTGACGACAATGCTCCGAATTGGCCTGGGCGAACATCATGAGTTCCGCATCCGTCGGGTCCCGCCGATCTGCCCCGAACTTGTCAGCCAGGTAGCGGATCTCATCAGTTGACAGGGCCAGACCCAGGTTTGCGTTCGCCCGCTCGAGGGCGGTGATCCCCTCCTTCATCAGGGGCACTCGCGCCAGCGGCCGCGGCGGCTGCGTGCCAAACAGCGCCAACGCCAGCTCCGAGTCGGCGAAGTCTCCCGGATAAACACTTTGGGTCATGCGATCGTGGAGCAGTGGCGCCAGTTGCGCCTGCCCGCCCGGCGTCAGGCCACCGGTGGCAGCGAAGCTGAAACGGACGCCCCGCTCCACCCGTCGCACGCCCCCGAGTCCGCAGCTGCGCGCGATGTCGGTGGCCTTGCTCGACCAGGGCGAGACGGTGCCGGAACGGGGCAGTACGACCACGCGGGGCCCGGGAACCTCCGCAGGCGCGGGGGAATCGTCGTCCAGCAGGCTGCGCAGGGTTCGTTCGTCCGCCGGACCGAGCGGCGCGGCGAGCTCGATGACGTGCAGGAACCGGGCGCCAATTGCGGTGACATCCAGGCCCGCGGCCCGCACATCACGCAGAAGTTTCTCGAGCCGGAAACCCGCCAGCGCGCTGCCACCCGGCCAGATTAGTGGAGGAACGCTCGGCGCCGTCACTTGCCCGGATCGCCGGAACCACCCGGCGTGTAGATGGGCACGGGGAATTGCGTGACATTGCCAGCCTCGGCCGCGCTCACCTTGCTGACCCCCTGCTTCTCGACTTCGTCGATGCGCAGGATGGAGTGCATGGGCAGATAGGTGCGCCGCACACCGGCAAATTCGGTCTTGATGCGCTCTTCCGCCGGGTCAACGACCACGGTGCTCCGCTCCCCGAACACCAGGCGTTCGACCTCGATGAAGCCGAACAATGTGCCCTGCGTCACAGTCCGGGCATAGATCTCGTAGATCTTGCCCTGGCTGACGAAGATGACCTTGTAGAGATGCCTGGCGGACATGGGCGGATCAAAACGGGGACGCGCAGTATAACCCAGCGGTTTCCAGGCCGCCCCGAAGTGTGACCGGTTGCAGGTCCCGCACCCGACCGAATCGGCCATGATGCACGCTGGGTAAGGGACTGCCATGCCACTTCGACTTCGTGTCACCAGTGACAGCAAGACGCTGCCACGCGACCAGCGCGTGCGGGAGTTTCCGGCCGTGGGCGGGACCATCGGCCGCAGCCCGGACAATGACTGGATACTCCCGGATGAGAGCCGCTATGTGTCCAGCCGGCACGCGGTGATCGACTACCAGGGCGGCGCCTATTACCTGGTCGACACCAGCCGCAATGGTGTCTTCGTGAACGGTGCCGACACCCCGGTGGGCCAGGGCCATCCGCAGCGCCTGTTCGATGGCGACCAGCTCCGCATTGGTGAATTCGAGATTGCCGTGGACATCAGTGGTGGCGACGAGGAGGTTCGCGAAGACGGCATGCGCGACTCCATCGTTCGCGCCCAGCTGGTTCCCGAGGACGAGTCAGTCGAGCTCATGCTGGTTTCGGAGGAAAAGCTGACGCGCGACTCGCATCTGCAGCGCCACCTCACGCCGTCCCGCGCTGTCGTTGCCAGGGCGAAGGGCGAGAAACCGCGCCCGGTTGCCGTTCCTACCCCGCCGAAGGTCGCCGCACCGGCAGCCGCAGCGGCGCCGGCAGCAAGCAACGACCCCGAAGCGCGGGCCCTGGCACAGTTCCTGTCGGCAACAGGCATCAAGCCTGATGCCATTGCGGGACATTCGGCCGCGGAAGTCCTGCAGGGTTCGGGCAAGCTGCTCCGGGTAATGGTGAGCGGGCTCATGGAGCTGCTTCGCGAGCGGAGCCACATGAAGGACACCTTCCGACTGCCGCAAACCGTGATGCAGGCGGCCCAGAACAACCCCCTCAAGTTCTCGCCCAGCGTCGACGAGGCGCTGCGTTACCTCCTCAACGACCGGGGTGAAGGCGCGTACCTGAGCGCCGAAGATGCGGTGCGTGCGGCGTTCCGCGACGTGCGCCAGCACGAGCAGGCGCTGGTCAAGGCGATGCTTCAAGCCGTGCAGGACTACGTCGAGCGGTTCGATCCGGAGGAACTCAAGGGCCGCTTCGACAAGGGCCTGAAACGCGGCGGTCTGCTCTCCAGTGCAAACAAGCTGAAGTACTGGGAGCTCTACGAGGAAAGCTATCCCGCCCTCACGCAGCGCGAGGACGGCGGCCCCCCCCAGCTGTTCACCGAAGAGTTCGCCCGCGCCTATATGCAGGAACTCGACGGCCAGAAGGCAGCCCGCAACCGCTAGCCGTTCTCGGCTCACGGGCCGGTCCCCGCGACCTCCTGCCGCCTTGCGAAAACGGGACCCCATCTGGCTATTTTGGGCTATTAAATGACAATGATTCTCATTTAGAATTGGCCCATGACGCTGGACGAACTCAAGGTCGGTCAGGCCGGGACCATTACCCGGATTGAGGGTGAAGGCCCCCTGGTGCAACGCCTCATGGCCCTGGGCCTGCTGGCGGGCTCTCCGGTCCGCATCACGCGACGCGCAAT
>JBDSWH010000016.1:0-6873 GCA_039926785.1 Gammaproteobacteria bacterium | reverse complement strand
GACCTGAACGCCATGGTGGCGGATTTCCACGCCAGGAATGTTGCCGCCTCCTTTCTCTCGGCCCGCTCGCAGCAGAGCTTCCATGCCGTCAATGCGGATGAGCAGGGCTACGTCACTGATTTTGGCGGCAAGGCATCGGACTACTGGGTCAACGCCGGATTCTTCGTCTTGCGCCAGGACATCTTCGATCACCTGCGCCCCGGCGAGGAGCTGGTGGAGGAACCGTTCCGCCGGCTGATCGCGGAGCGCAAGCTGCTCACCTACCAGCATCCCGGCTTCTGGCGCTCGATGGACACGCTGAAGGACAAGTTCGTGCTCGACCGGATGTACGCCCAGGGCGACGCGCCCTGGGAAGTGTGGCGACAGCCCAAGGTCCCCCGCGGGGGTTGAGACCGCCGACTTGAGCGACCGGCCGACCCGCTACCCGAAGAGCCGCGCTCTTCGCGACCAGGCGCACCGCCTCATCCCTGGCGGCTGCCACACCAACGCGAAGGGCGATGATCAGTTTCCCGAAGAGGCGCCGGGCTTCATTGCCCGCGGTCAGGGTTGCCATGTTTGGGACCTCGATGGCAACGAGTTCATCGAGTACGGCATGGGTCTGCGCTCCGTGACACTCGGCCACGCCTACGCCCCGGTCGTGGCCGCCGCTGCCGCCCAGATGCAGATGGGTGTCAACTTCAACCGCCCGGCGGCAATCGAGGTCACCTGCGCTGAGCGGCTGCTCGAATGCCTGCCCAATCACGCCTGCGTGAAGTTCACCAAGGATGGGTCGGCAGCCACGAGCGCCGCACTGAAGCTCGCGCGTGCTCACACTGGCAGGGCGAAGGTGGCGATCTGCAGGGACCACCCCTTCTTTTCGTCGGAAGACTGGTTCATCGGCACCACCGCCGTGAACGCGGGTGTCCCCCAGGCGATCCGTGACCTGACGGTGGGCTTCCGGTACAACAATCTGGATAGCCTGCAAGCCCTCTTTGCCGCCCATCCGGGCCAGATTGCTGCCGTCATCCTTGAGCCATCCCGAGGCGAGGAGCCGTTGCCGGGCTATCTGAGCGGTCTCCAGGATCTCTGCCAGCGGGACGGGGCGATACTGATCCTCGACGAGATGATCACCGGCTTCCGCTGGGCCGTGGGCGGTGCGCAGAGCGTGTACGACATCACGCCCGACCTCTCCACGTTCGGTAAGGCGCTGGCCAACGGGTTCGCGCTGTCGGCACTCGTGGGACGGCGCGATCTCATGGAACTGGGTGGCCTGCACCACGACCGGGAGCGGGTGTTCCTGTTGTCCACGACCCACGGCGCGGAGACCCATGCGCTGGCGGCGGGCATCGCGACCATGCACGAGTACCGCACCCGGCCAGTCGTCGAGACGTTGTACGCCCGGGGCGACCGGTTACGGGACGGGGTGGACCAGCACATTCAGGCCCTCGATCTCGGCACGTATTTTTCGGTGACGGGCCGGTCCTGCTCCCTCCAGTTCAACACGCTCGGCCCTGACAAGCAGCCTTCCCAGGCCTACCGGACGCTTTTCCTCCAGGAGATGCTGGCAAGGAACATCCTGGCCCCCTCCTTCGTGGTCAGCTTCGCCCATACCACCGGGGACATCGACGCCACGATCGATGCCGTCGGCGAGGCGCTGCGGGTCTACCGCTCCGCCCTGGCCGAGGGTGTCGAACGGTTCCTGCGGGGCCGTCCTGTAAAGCCGGTGTATCGCCGCTTCAACTGAGGTCACCCGGGCCTCCGCGGGCACCGTCGGGCTTTCTTACGGTTTCGCCAGCCGGCTTTTTATGTAAAGCGCCTCAGCGCGGCTAAGGGCTGGCGAGGTATGCTCTTTCCGGCGCATGGCATGCCCCTTGCTTAATAACAACAGGGCACGCGCAACTCATTGTTCAGAAAGCTAAATGTGACGCGCGTCACAATTTGGGCACTAGCGGCTAGCGGAGTTTGAGCGATATGGATGGTCGGCTCGTCAGGGCAGTCGGGATTGTTTGCAGTGTGCTGCTCATGGCCGCCGCTGCGGGAGCGGCCAATCTGCCGGCCAGCTTCACCGAAACCAACGTCACCAGCCCACGCGCCAACGGCACGTGGAACGAAGCGGTGGGCGTCGCCTTCTCCACGACCGGGCGCATGTTCGTCTGGGAACGTGGCGGGCGCGTGTGGATCGTGGACAGCACAAATCCGGTGCCCCAGCCGTTCCTCGACATCAACCAGGAGGTCCTGGGCTGGCGCGACCACGGCATGCTGGGCTTCGCCCTGCACCCGGACTTCAACAGCACCGGCTACGTGTACGTCATGTACACAGTGGACCGGAACCACTTGATGAATTGCGATTCGCCCCAGAACGGGGCGCCTGTCTGCGGCGGGGGCTACATCGCCGCGGATACCTGGCTACCGAACGACCAATACCTGGATTCGCCCGCCAACACCAGGCCAAACCCGGGCTACTTCAAGGCCACGATCGGCCGGATCGTGCGCTACCAGGCCGTGCTGCCCAGCGGGCAGTCGGACTACCAGAATGCAACGACGGTGGACTACAACTCCCGCCGGGTCCTCCTCGGTGAGACGCTGGCCGACCAGCCCAAGAGCGGCGGTATTCCTCTGACCCACGAGTCCCACGGAGTGGGCTCGCTGGTCTTCGGCCAGGACGGCACGCTGCTCGTCTCGGCGGGAGACAACGCCAGCTACTCGTCAAACGACGGCGGCTCGGCCAGCGAAACGTACTGGTCGTCCGCGATCACGGACGGCATCCTGCAGTCCAAGGAAAACGTCGGCGCCTTCCGTGCGCAGATGGTGGACTCGCTGGCCGGCAAGGTCCTTCGCCTGGATCCCGAGACGGGCAATGGTGTGCCCAGCAATCCGTTCTACGCGTCGAATGCGCCCCGCTCGGCGAAGTCGCGGGTCTGGGACGTGGGACTCCGCAACCCCTTCCGCATGTCGATCCGCCCGGGAACCGGCGATCACCAGCCCGAGCTCGGCAATCCCGGCGTGCTCTACATCGGTGATGTCGGGTTCACGGACTGGGAAGACCTGCACGTGAGCCGCGGCGGCCGCGAAAATTATGGCTGGCCCGTCTTCGAGGGCATGACCGTTGACCCCGGCTACGATGCCAAGAACACGATCAATTCCGACGCGGTAAATCCCCTGGCCAACCCGCCCACCTGCCCGGCGAACTTCAAGTTCGAGGACCTTATCAAGCAGGAAACGACGGGCCCGCTGTCCTTCCCGAATCCGTGCAACCCGTCCCAGCAGATTCCCGCAACAGTTGACGTGTTCGAGCACACGCGGCCCGTCCTCGAGTGGGCGCATGGAGTCAGTACGACGCATTGGGGGTCGTTCGACGCCGGCGGCAACGCCGTAACCGTCAACCTCGGGTCGACCTACAACGGCAAGACGATCCCCGGCACCCCGTTTGCCGGTAACGCGGTCGTTGGCGGCGTCTGGTACACGGGCACGGACTTCCCGGGCCAGTACCGCAATACCTATTTTGCTGCGGATTACGGCACGGGGTTCATCAAGAATTTCGTCTTCGACAGCAACGACAACCTGCAGGCCGTCAACGATTTCGCCACCGGTGCCGGCGGCGTCGTCGCCCTTGGCACGCACCCGCAGAATGGCTCGCTCTACTACATCTCCTGGGCCTCGTTCGTCCGGAAGATCAATTTCACGCCCACCCAGCCGGTGGCCCTCGTGGCCGCAACGCCCGTCTATGGAGCATCGCCGCTCGTCGTCTCGTTCGTCGGCAACGGCTCCTACGACCCCCAGGGACAGCCGTTGACCTACCTGTGGAACTTCGGCGACGGCACGACCAGCAACCAGCCGAACCCGGTCAAGACCTACACGGTGGCGAACGGCCAGATCCAGAACTTCGTGGCGTCGCTAACGGTCACCGACGTGACCTCGCTCACGGCCCAGGCCTTCATTTCCATCTCCGTCAACAACACGGCGCCAACGGTCAACATCACCTCGCCCGTCAACGGCGGCACCTACTCGCTTGCTGCACCCACCACCGTTTCCCTGACCGCCCAGATTAACGACCTCGAAACGCCCGCCAACCTGTTCTGTTCGTGGCAGCTGGTCATGCACCACAACAACCATGTGCACACCGACCCGGCCATCACCAGCTGCAACTCGGCAGCGACGGTCTCGCCGGTCGGCTGTGACGGGGAAACGTACTTCTACACGGCGGAACTGACCGTCACCGACCCGCAGGGCCTCTCCACCACCCAGTCGGTGCAACTCAACCCGGCCTGCGAGGGCTCGCCGACCGACACGAATGCGCCGACCATCCCAGCCAACCTGGCCGGGAGTGCGGTCAGCAGCAATCGCATCAACCTGACCTGGTCAGGCAGCACGGACACCGGCGGCTCCGGACTGGCGGGCTATCGCCTTTATCGGAATGGCAACAGCACGGCGCTGGCAACCCTGACGACACCCGGCTACTCGGACCTGAACCTGCTGCCGTCCACCGCCTATACCTACCGGGTTACGGCGTACGACAACGCTGGCAACGAGTCGCCCCTGTCGTCGGCCATTACCGTGACCACTGCCGCGCCCGCACTATGGGCAGACCAGGATATCGGTGGTGTGTCACTGCCGGGATCGTTCGTTGACAGCGGCGGCACCCTGTCCGTGACCGGCTCCGGAGCCGACATCTGGGGCACTCAGGACGCCTTCCACTTCGCCTGGCGCACGCTGACCGGCGACGGTGAACTCATCGCGCGGGTTTCGGGCCTGAGCAATACCGACCTCAATGCCAAGGCCGGCGTGATGATCCGCGAATCGCTGGCAGCAAATTCCCGCTTCGCGCTGATGACGATGACCCCGGGGAGCAATGGCGCCTCCTTCCAGTACCGGCTGACCACGGGCGGATCCGCAGCCCCGAGCAACAGCAACGACAAGGTCTCCACGCTGCCCCGCTGGGTGCGCATCGTGCGTGCCGGCAACGTGGTCCGCGGCTATTTGAGCGCGGACGGCATGACCTGGACCCTGCGCAACTCGGCCACGTTCACCGGCCTGCCGGCCTCGATGTACGTCGGGCTTGCGGTCACCAGCCACAACAATGGCGCGCTCGCCACCGGAGTCTTCGACAACGCCTCGTTGATCCTGCCCACGCCGGACGGCACAGCGCCCGGCATACCGCAGAATCTCGCCGGCACCGCCATCGGCACCAGCCGGATCGATCTCACATGGTCGGCGTCGGTCGACAACACGGGGGGCTCCGGCCTCGCCGGTTACCGGCTCTACCGGAATGGCAGTGGCACGCCGCTGGCGACGGTCGCCGGCACCAGCTACTCGGATACGGGGCTGGTGGCCAACACGGCCTACACCTACCGGGTCAGCGCCTACGACGCGGCTAGCAACGAATCGAATCAGTCACCACTGGTGTCGATTACCACGGCCAACAACCCGCCCCCGGACAGCATCAATCCGACGCAGCCGGGTGCCCTGGGTGCGTCCCCCGTCAGCGCCAGCCGGATTGATCTGAGCTGGACCGCCTCGACCGATGCCGGCGGCTCGGGCCTGGCCGGTTATCAGGTCTTCAGGAACGGCAGCGGCACGCCCGTAAACCCGTCGCCTGCCACCGGTACGACCTACTCGGACACCGGCCTCGCCCCCACCACGGCCTACTCCTACCAGGTGCGGGCCATCGACGGCGCCGGCAATGTCTCCACGCTGTCCAACGCCGCCAACGCGACCACGCTGGCCCCCGCGGCCTGGTCGAACCAGGACATTGGCGCGGTGGCCGCCACGGGCTCCTTTACCGACAACGGCACCAGTCTGTCCGTGGCGGGCTCCGGCGCGGACATCTGGGGCACGGTCGATGAGTTTCAGTTCGGCTACCGCACGTTGATCGGTGACGGCGAACTGATCGCCCGGATCACCAGCCTGACCAATACCAACCTCAACGCGAAGGCCGGCGTGATGCTCCGTGAATCGCTGAACGCCAACTCGCGGTTTGCCTATATGACCATGACGCCGGGGAGTAACGGCGCGTCCTTCCAGTACCGCCTTTCCACCGGCGGGTCCGCAGGTCCGGGCAACAGTAACGACAAGGTCTCGACCCTGCCGCGCTGGGTGCGGATCGTGCGGGCCGGAAACCTGGTGAGTGGCTACCTCAGCCCGGACGGCATCAACTGGACCCTGCGCAACTCGGCCACGCTGACTGGGCTGCCCGCGTCCGTGTACGTTGGACTGGCTGTCACCAGCCACAACGACGGCACACTGGCGACGGGCGTGTTCGACAACGTCTCCCTGGTCACGTCGACACCGGACACGACCAAGCCGACGGTCCCGCAGAACCTCGCCGGCTCGCCGAACGGGACCAGCCGCATCGACCTCACGTGGTCAGCGTCGACCGACAGTGGCGGCTCGGGACTCGCCGGCTACCGCCTCTACCGCAACGGGAGCGGCACACCACTCGTGTCCGTCACCGCCACCAGCTACTCGGACCTGGGGCTGGCCGCCAACACCACCTACACCTATCGCGTGGCGGCCTACGATGCCGCCAGCAACGAATCGAACCCGTCCGGCCAGATCTCGGTAACGACACCGGGTGTGCCGCCACCCGACACTATCGCGCCGACCCAGCCCACGGGGCTCGGGGCCTCGGCGGTGAGCGCCAACCGGATTGACCTCAACTGGACGGGATCCACCGATGCCGGCGGCTCGGGCCTGGTCGGCTACCGGATCTACCGCAATGGCAGCGCCTCGCCGCTGACCACGGTCACCGGCACCAGCTACTCGGATCTGGGCCTCGGTGCCAATACGGCCTACAGCTACCAGGTGTCGGCCGTCGATGGGGCCAGCAATGAGTCCACCCTGTCGAATTCTGCCGGGGCCACGACCCTGGCAGCAGCCGCCTGGTCAGACCAGGAC
>JBDSWH010000015.1:0-5507 GCA_039926785.1 Gammaproteobacteria bacterium | reverse complement strand
CTTCGCCAGCCACTCCCGGATCGTGTGGCCAACGAAGGGCAGCCGACCTTGGCCGCCGCCCGCGATCACTTCAAAGCCGACTTCGCCATCGGCATTGCGGCGGAGGTAGAGGCCCACGTCGTGGAACTTTACAGCGGCCCGGTCCACCGGCGCGCCGGAGACCGCGATCTTGAACTTGCGGGGCAGGTAGGAGAATTCCGGGTGCAGGATGGACCACTGCCGGATCAGCTCGCACCAGGGCCGGGGGTCCTCGATCTCGTCACGGGTGCGGCCGGCAAACTGGTCCGCCGTGATATTTCGCACGCAGTTGCCCGACGACTGCATGGCGTTCATCTCCACCTCGGCGAGCGCGGCCAGCACGTCTGGCGTCTCGGCCAGGCTGATCCAGTTGAACTGGATGTTCTGCCGCGTGGTGAAGTGTCCGAAGTTGCGGTCGTAGCGCCGGGCGATGTATGCCAGTTGCCGCAGCTGCCGCGTCGAGAGGCAGCCGTAGGGAATATTCACCCGCAGCATATAGGCGTGCAGCTGCAGGTAGAGGCCGTTCTTGAGGCGCAGCGGCTTGAACTGGTCCTCGCTCAGGTCACCGTCGAGGCGGCGCTGTACCTGACGCCGGAACGTCGCGACTCGCTCCGCAACCAGCGTGTGGTCAAATTCGTCGTAGCGGTACATGTTCGGTCCGGCTACTCAGCTGGGAAGGTCGGTGCGCACGGTGGGGCCGGCCGCCCGGATGGCTTCGCGCCAGGACACGGGCTGACGTTGTCCGGCCACGTCGTGGATCCCGATCAGATAGGGTTCGACGACGACATTGCTGGCCTCGGCACGCTGGGCAACCGCGAGCAGCCGTTCCGCCCCGGCCGGGTCGACGGCGACCGTACCGGTTGCGATGTCCTCGACCCAGGCGCTTTCAGCGCCCAGGAAGACCACGCGGCCATCAGTCAGCCGGTTGGCCACTATCATTTGCGCCACGACCATTTGTGCCATGACTATTTGTCCTCGGGGTCCATTGAGCCTAGATTGCCAGCCGGAAGGCTGCCAAGGATGCCAGCTTAGCCACGGGCGGGTAAGGCGCATAGTCACATTGGTTGCATCCATATGCCGGAGGCCTTACGTGAAGGGGAACAATCAGCTTAACCTGCCAAAAATCGCCCTGATCGGGGCCCTCCTGGGGGGACTATTGTCCATGCCCGTCCACGCCGAAACAGACCCCCGGCTGGACCGGCTCTCGCCGGAACATCGCGCGCTCGCCCTTCGGATGGTGGCCTTCATGGGCCGTGCGGACCGGAACTACTTCGCCCGTGCGGAAGCCCTGAATGGCGCGACGGCAGCGCCGGGACCGGGCGACACATTGCGCCGCGAGACTGAGGATTCCATCTACGACGTCCGGGTGGCGCGCGGTCCGGTCGTCGAGAAGCTGGGCCGCATGGTCGCGGAGGGCAAGAAAACCCAGCCTGGGCGCCGGGACGGTGTGCTCGTGTGGAGCCGCTTCTATTCCATCGACGTGCATCCGCAGACGCCCCTGGTCGGCATGTTGCATGCCACGCTAGTCCTTCAGTTCTACGAAGACGGGAGCGGGTTCGCCGGCGGCTGGCTCGGCGTGATGAACGGCACGCGGGTTGAGGCGGACATGCGGGCGCTGGCCACTGCGGTGGACAACCAGTTCTCGGCCGCCGGCAAGAACCCGGCCGTCTACCGCGGCCTCATCGTCAAGGGCACCGACGACACCATCTCGGCATTCCGCCGGCAGCCCGATCCCTCCGGCGTGTCATTTTACGGGCCGCCAGTCTTTCCCGGAGATGTGGCCCGGTCCTACAACTTTATCGAGAGCTTGTTCGCGAAATTCACCGACACCTACCTGGACCTGATTCCGAAGCGCACCGGTGTACCGGTGACCGCGGAGGACGTGGCCCGCCGAGACGACATGCGCAAGCGCTGGCTGGTGGATCAGCTCTACAGCGATCCCTTTGCGAGCAAGCTGGTGCCCTTCGAGGTGTGGTCGCTGTCCAACGTGCCGCCGACGGTGCACTTCTAGGGTCGGGCATTCCGTCGGCGCCGGCGCAGCCATTCGGCGACCACGGGCACGAACGGCAGCAGCGCGCCCAGAAGGACGATGCTCCAGTGCATGTAGAGCCCGACGAGGACCAGGAAGAGTCCCAGGGCAATCAACCAGAACCAGCCACCCATGTCCCAGCGTACAGGGCACAGGGTACATGGACAGAGGGATGCCAAAAAACCGGCTCCCGGCCCGCGTGGGGCGGGGTCGGGAGCCGGGTCGGGTCCTGGAGGATAAGTCTAGGAAGCCTTCCCGACGATTATTGTTATATCGGGGATCTTCGCCAAAAGAATCACCCAAACGGGTGATATTTGGGTCGCCGTGGGCCTTTAGTCGCGGACCTCGTCCACGGTGGCCTGCCCCGACATCCGCCGGCGCAGGTGCGCCCAGCACATCCCGACGGTCAGGATGACGGCCACCCCGATCAGCACAATCCAGGTGATCGCGGCGCTGGAGTTGGAATTCACAACGTCATAGAAGAAGAGCATCCACACGAGCACGGTAAAGAGGCTGCCCACCAGCAGGATGCCGAAGAGTCCCAGCGACTGGCGCGTGGCCTGTACGAACACCACCCAGCCGGCCAGGAGGGCGAGCCCGGCCAGGACGTGCAGGGGGCCCAGGCTGCTGCCGAGGAAGGCATCGCGCACCCAGTGGAAGTAGGAGAGCCCACTGGGATTGAAGGTGAGCAGTACGACGATGAGCGCAAACACCAGCCGCAGCGCCACACTGCCGATGGTAAAGCCGGGTTCGCCGGCCATGCGTGCCCCAATCGGGTCTGCGGCCATGGCGTTCGCTCCCACGGTAAACTGACGGCATTCTAACCCCGCAAGAGTCGCGCAAGATGTCCGGGTGGCTCCGTTTTGCCCTCTACGCAGTGGCCCTGCTGGCAATCACTGCCGCCGGCCTGCAGGTCTACAGCGTTCTGCCGGCAGCATTCGCGGTGCGACCGGTTGGCCTGCCCGCGGACACTCACGCCGTCGTCCTGCTGTTCCATGGCAGCGGCGGCCGCGATGAACCCGGGCTGATCCAGCTCGAAGACGCGGTACGCCGGAGCGAGCCGGCCGGTTCCCGTACCGCCGTCGTCCGCTATGTCTGGTCGCCCTGGTCCGACACCAAACTGCGCACGTACCCGAATGGCATACGGGTGGGCGATGCCCTGGGTACCGAACTGGCCGGCCTGCCCGACCTGGCGTCCATCCACCTCATTGCTCACAGCGCGGGCGCCTATGTGCTAGAGCCCCTGTGCCGGGCGTACCGGGCACAGCGGACGACGCCCGGTGCCCGGATCCGGATGACCTACCTGGACCCAATCGGCTTCCGCGGTCCGCTGGACCCGGGTTGGGGCGCCCGCCAGTTCGGTCGCTGCGCCGACGATGCGGAGGCTTTTATCAATACCGACGATCCGGTCCCGGCCACAGGCGCGGTGTTGCAGCACGCCCGCACCACTGATGTCACCCGGGACCCGGGCCGCAGGAACTTCGCCGGCGGCGGGCACCGGTGGCCGGTACAGTATTACGCCGGTCACCTGGCACCGGACCGCTAGCCAGCCATACAAGGGCCACCATGCCACCACCCAATTCCGAAATACCGAACCGGCCGAAGGGCACCTCAATACGGCCGCTCCGGGATCTCTTCCCGTTCATCCGTCCTCATTGGCGCATGGTGGTGTTGGCGTTCGTGTCGCTCCTCGTGGGCGCCGGCGCCCTGCTCGGACTTCCCGTGGCGCTGCGCTACGTGGTCGACTTTGGAATTGCCGGCAAGGATCCGGCCCAGATCAACCGCTACTTTCTCTACCTGTTCGGTGTGGCGTTCCTCTTCGGCACGTTCGCCGCCGCGCGGGTCTTCCTGGTGAACTGGCTTGGAGAACGCGTGGTGGCGGATATACGCCAGGCGGTGTACCGGCGGATCCTGCGCCTGGACCCCACGTTCTTCGAAGTGACCCAGACGGGCGAGGTCCTGTCGCGGATTACGACGGACACGACCTTGATCCAGTCCATTGCCGGTGCCGGGATTTCCATCGCGCTCCGCAACATCATCCAGCTCTCGGGTTCCATCGTGATGCTGGCCGTCACGAGCCCCCGCCTGATGGGCATGATCCTGCTGCTCGTGCCGGCTGTGGTCGTGCCCCTCATCGTCATCGGACGCCGCGTGCGGGGCCTGTCCCGCACGGCTCAGGATCGGGTGGCCGATTCCAGCGGCATGGCCGGCGAGACACTGAACGCCATCCAGACGGTCCAGTCCTTCACCATGGAGGAATTCCAGAGCCGGCGCTTCGGCGTTGCGGTGCAGGCCAGCTTCGACGCCGCTATCAAGCGGGCCAAGGCGGGGGCGATGCTCACCGCCGTCTCCGTGCTCGCCCTGTTCGGCGCCATTACGTTCGTGCTCTGGATTGGCGCCCACGCGGTGCTGAATGGCGAGATCAGCGGCGGACAGCTCGGCCAGTTCCTGCTTTACGCGATGTTTGTCGCGGCGTCGGCGGCGTCCCTGAGTGAGGTCTGGAGCGACGTCCAGCGCGCATCCGGCGCCATGGAGCGGCTCATGGAACTGCTAAACGCGGAACCGAAGATCACGGTGCCCCGGAACCCGGTGCCGCTGCCAGCACGGCGCGAAGGCAGCATCCGCTTCGAGAAAGTCGGCTTCAGTTATCCGTCCCGGCCGGGCGTGCCCGCCCTGCGCGACTTCTCGCTGACAATTTCCCCCGGTGAACGCGTGGCGTTCGTGGGTCCGTCGGGTGCCGGCAAGACCACCACGTTCCAGTTGCTTCTGCGCTTTTACGATCTGGCCGCCGGACGAATCCTCGTGGACGGCGTCGACATCGCGGAGGCCCTGCCCGAGGACGTCCGCGGACGAATTGGCATCGTGCCCCAGGAGACGGTCATCTTCGGCGCCACGGCCCGGGAAAATATCCGCTTTGGCCGGCCCGAGGCGACGGATAGCGAGATCGAGGCGGCCGCGCGGGCCGCGGCCGCCGACGAGTTCATCCGCGCACTGCCCCAGGGCTACGACACCTTCCTCGGGGAGCGGGGCACCCGCCTTTCCGGCGGGCAACGCCAGCGCATCGCTATCGCGCGCGCGATTCTCAAGGATCCGCCCATCCTCCTGCTCGACGAAGCAACCAGTTCGCTGGATGCAGAAAGCGAGCGGCTGGTGCAGGAAGCCCTGGAGTTCCTCGAGAAGGACAGGACGACGATCGTCATCGCGCACCGGCTGGCCACGGTCCTCGAAGCGGACCGCATCGTCGTGATCAACGACGGCCGCATCGTGGACATCGGCCGCCACGACGAACTGGTTCGCCGGGATCCGCTGTACGCGCGGCTGGCCGAGCTGCAGTTTGGCGAGGCGGAGCCCGCCGACGCGGCATGAAGGTTGGCTATTTGACGTAATTCGGCAGTTTAGGTGAATCGCGCCCGTGGGTCTAGAATCCCCAAATCCAATCACAGTGAGCGCGCGATCATGG
>JBDSWH010000014.1:0-4230 GCA_039926785.1 Gammaproteobacteria bacterium | reverse complement strand
AAGGATGTCTGGGCTATCGACGTAAAATTGCTGGCGCTACCGTCGGACAATCAGCCGCCGCCCCCTGTGCCAGGGGAGTTGCGTAAGCCGAGAGCCTGATGCGGGTCGGCACGGGTCAGGATGTGGTGGCGGCCTTGGACTGCAACATAGAATCGATCTGCTCCTCACTCAGGCCGGCCTCGCGTAATACCTCGGTCGTGTGCTCGCCCAGCCGGGGCGGCAGGCGGCGCACATCGGCTGGAGTCTTCGAGAACGTCACCGGGTAACGCGTCATGCGCAGGCGGCCTTCGGTCGGGTGCTCCACTTCCTGCCAGAAGCCGACGGCCTTCAGGTGCGGATCGTCCTTCAGTTCTTCCAGCGTGTTCACCATGTTGGTCGGCACACTGGTTTTGCCAAAGAGTTCGAGCCACTCCGCCGTGGTGCGCGTGAGCATGATCCGCGCTGTTTCCTGGTAGGTGTCGTCGATGTTCGTCACGCGGTTCGACAGCGACGTGAACCGCGCGTCGGCCAGCAGCTCGGCGTGGCCCGACACCTTGCAGAAGGTTTCCCAGTGCGCATCCAGGTACGGCAGGATGGCGATGTAGCCGTCCTTCGTCTTGTAGGGCTTGCGGTGGTGGCTCATCAGCCGCGTGTAGCCGGGCCCGCCGATGGGCGGCTCGAAGGTCATGCCCCACAGGTGCTCCGCCATGGTGTAGTACACCATGGTCTCGAACATGGGCACCTCGATCTCCTGCCCCTCTCCGCTGCGCTCCCGGTGGAACAGTGCTGCCGTCACCGCCGACACCACCTGCATGGCGGTCGTCTTGTCGCAGACTACCGTCGGCAGGTAGCGCGGCTCGCCCAGCACCATTTCGTTCAGCATCGCGATGCCGCTGACCGCCTGTATGGAATCATCCAGGGCGCCCCGATCGCCGTAGGGGCCGGCCTTTCCGTAGCCGTAGGAGCCGCAGTAAATCAGCTGCGGATTGACAGCTTTCAGCGCCGGGTAGTCCAGGCCAAGCTTGGTCATGACCTGCGGGCGGTTGTTGTGGACCACGACGTCGGCCGACTTGGCCAGCTGGAGCACCACCGCCTTGGCGGCAGGCTGCTTGAGGTCCAGCACGATGCTGCGCTTGTTGCGATTGCAGGTGAGGTACAGCGCCGCCATGCCGGGATTCCGGGAGGCGCCCAGCGTGCGATTGCTGTCGCCCCGCGGCGGCTCGATCTTGATCACGTCCGCGCCCAGATCGGCCAGCATCTGGCAGGCCCAGGGACCGAGGACAACACTGGTCAGTTCGAGGATCTTGACGCCTGAAAGGGGGCCGGACATGGGGGATCTCTGTAGGAGCGCATTCAGGCGCGATGCGCGTTTCGGGTCGCGCCTAAAGGCGCTCCTACGTCATCACGTCAGTAAACGACGCGGGTCTTGCGCTTCGGCTTCTTCGGCACCTCGCCCGCCGGGATCTTGCGCAGCTGGTCGTAGGTGACGCTGTAGCCCCGGGTCTGGATGCGCTCCAGGAACTCGGCATACCAACGCTCACGCTGCGGCGCCAGCTCTGCATTGATGGCCCGGGAAATGCGCTTGTAGCGGGCGTTCTGCTCCCTGACCTCGCGCTTGATCCACGCCGTGGCGGCTGGCGTGCGGCGGTGTTCGATGAGTTTCATGGGCTGAAGATTACGAGGCCTTGTTGAGTTTTTCCAGTGTCGCGCGGGCCTCGGCGAGTCCCGGGTAGTCACCCTCAACCTTGTCCACGGCCTGGCGGAGCTCCTGGCGGGCACCCACGCGATTGCCGTTCGCCAGGTAGGCCATCCCCAGGTGGTAGCGGAAGACCGGAAACTGCCCGGCCTTGGCCACGACGCGCTCGAGCACGCCGATCGCCTCATTGAACTGCCCGTTCCGGTAATGGGCCCAGCCCAGCGTGTCCAGCATGGCCGGGTTTTCGGACTTGACCAGGGCCTTGGCCAGCTGGAGCGCGCGGTCGTAGCTGGCCTTGTCGGTCCGCTGGTCGAGAAGCAGGGACGCCAGGTTGTTGATGGCGGGCTCGTAGGTCGGGGACGTCTTCAATACCGCCTCGTAGATCTTCAGGGCGTCGTCGAAGCGGCGGCTCTGCTCGTATTCCGTCGCCATGAGCATGCTGAGTTCGACATTGCCCGGCACGGCCTTCAGGCCGCGCTCGTAGACGGCAATGCGCGCCTCCCGATCCTTGTAGATGCCGGCCAGCGAGGCCCAGGCAACCACGGAATCGGGCTTGTCCTTGATCACATCCTCCAGGTACTTCTCGGCCTGTTTCTGGTCGCCCGAACCGCCGTAGATGCCGCCGAGCAGGAACTTGGCGAACAACTGGTTCTGGTCGTTGTTCAGTTGCTGGTTGAGCACCGTGATCGCCTCGCCCTGCTTGCCGGCCGCGAGCAGCGAGCGCACCAGCCCTTCGAGGGGCAGCGGATCGCCGGACCGGGCGTCCACTGATTTCTTGAACGCCGCCGCGGCACCCGTGTAGTCCTTCTGCTGCGCCAGGACGCGACCCATGGAGAAGTCACCGACCCCCGTCTGGTTGGCCAACGCCTGCATGCGCTTGGCCTCCGCCTCGGCCTTGGCCGGCTGCCCCTGGGCCATCAGGACTTCAACCAGCCGTCCCGAGGTCACCAGGTCGTCCGGCTGCTTCTCCAGCCGCTTGCGCAGCAGGGCCTCGGCCTCGGCGAACTCCTTGTTGCCGGCGTACAGGGCCGCGAGCTGCTGCAGCCCCTCGGGCGAGTCCGGAGCCACCTCCAGCAGCCGACGGTAGGTGTCCTTGGCCAGGACGAGTTCGTTCTGGCGCACGTACGCCTGCGCGAGCAACAGCAGGGCACGGTCGTTGTCGGGTTCCTTGCGCAATACGAGCCGCAGGTCCGCTACCGCATCGTCGAACTTGTTCTCCGTGAAGCGCAGTCCCGAGCGGAGCAGCAAGGCGCTGGCATCGTCCGGCGCGTCCACCAGGATCTTGTCGATCGTGACCCGGGCAACGTCGAACTTGCCGCCGCGAAGGTCGATGGCCGCGGTGCGATTGCGGGCGGCCAGGCCTTCCGCAGTCTTCGGCGCTCTCTCGCCCAGTTCGGCGTAGACCTTGCGGGCCTCGTCGCCGCGCTCCGTGGTTTCATACAGCTGGCCGAGCGCCAGGCGGAGCTTGCCCGCATCGGGATTCTGCTCGATGAAGGTCTTCAGCGCCGCCTCGGCCTTGTCGCCTTCCCGCTGGCTGGCGAGGAACTGGACGTACCCGAGCTGCTTGTCGGCGTTCTTGGGGTCGAGTTCGGTGACCTTCCGGAGCAGCTTTTCCGCTTCGTCGATCCGCCCCTGGCTGGCGTAGAACTGGGCAAGCTGGAACTGGTAACCCTGTTCTTCCGGGAAGTCCTCCGACAGCTGCCGCAAACCGACTTCGACCTCATCGTTGCGTTTGCCCTGAGAGAGCATGATCACCCGCAGTTCGCGCAACTGGCGGGTCTTGTCGGCGGGCAGCCGCTTGATGGCGGTGTCCAGGGTGGCAATGCCGGCATCCAGGTTCTCGATGGCGTTGGCGGCGCTCTTCAGCAGGATGGCATCCACATTGTCCGGATCCAGCTTGAGCGCGTTGTCCACCTCGGCCATGCCGCCGACCCGGTCTTCCTTCTGGATGAGGACACGCGCCTGCAGCAGGTGCACCCGCGCGTCGTTCGGGGCGAGCTTCATCAGTTCCGCTGACTGCTTGGCCGCCTCGTCCCAGGACTGGCCGAGGAAGTAGAGCGTGCCGAGCTTCAGGCGCGCCTCGACGTTTTTGGGATCCTCGTCCACGACGACCATCAGATGGCCGAACATCTGCTGGTACTCCTTCTGCTGTTCCGCGATCTCGGCCAGCAGGTAGCGCGCCTTGGCGTTCTTCGGCTCCACCTGTGCGGCGTTCTGCGCCTCGAGCCGGGCCTTCACATAGTCCTTGGCGTCATAGAATTCCTGCGCCTTGGCGATGTAACCCGCCGCGCGCTTCTCCGGCGAACCGCAGGCGGTCAGCAACACGGCGGCAGCGATCAGGAGACAGGTTCTGGTGGACATGGCGAATTCCTTCGAGGTCTTCAGCAACATTCTAGGTAGGAAATGGGGACATGCCTACTTTCGTGGCGCAAAATTAGGCATGTCCCCAATGCTTTTTCAGGCTCGCGACACAGCGGGCGGCGGTCCGGCCATCCCAGCGGTCGGGCCTCCGGCCGTGGGGCCAGTCGCCCTTCCGGGCCTTGCCGGCTTCCGCC
>JBDSWH010000013.1:0-7067 GCA_039926785.1 Gammaproteobacteria bacterium | reverse complement strand
TGATCACCTGGCCAGAACGAATCAGTGGCGGCTATGAAATTTCTACCAGCACGGTCACTTGACGGTGAACTGGCGCGACCCCGCAGGGACGTCATTCACGAAAGCCTCGACCTGATAGTCGCCGGCTGGCCAGCCGTCGGGCTTGTCCACATGGAACTCGCTCGTGGCCGGCCCGGTGGCGTTTATCGTCAGTGCTTCTTCCTTGACTACTGTCGCGTCGCCGGCTGGCTGATAGGTCCATTTTGCCTTCAGGTTGGCCGTGCCCGAGCCCGTGGTGGCGATCGAGACGTAGAACGTGTCGTTCTTGCCCAGCGTCGTTGAGCTGCCCGTGACCTTCTTGTCGGGATCAATGGCGTTGCCGATCGTCAGGTTGGTCACGGCAACACCTGCCGGCGCGGGTACCGGCATCGTCACCGGGGGCGGAGCGACGGTTGGTGTGGGTGCAGCCGGCTTCTTGCCGCATCCTGCAATGCCGACGGCGAATGCGGACAGCATTACGAGTGCTACTTTGTTCATGGCTATATTCCTGTGCGAGTTCACTTCGGCGGAATCTGCAGCTTCTGGCCGGGAAAGATCCTGTCCGGATCCTTTAGCAGATCCCGGTTCGCTTCGTAGATCCGTTTCCACTGATTTGCGTCGCCATACTCGCGCTTGGCGATCTTGGAAAGGCTGTCGCCTGAGACCACCTCGTAGATCTTCGTGGCTATAGGCGCTGTAGAGCTGGCGCCGCCGGTGACGTTGGAGAAATCCGGCTTCTTGTCGCTCATCGCTGACTCCTTGTTGTTCTCACTGGATCGAACCAGGGGGTGCGCGGTCGATGGTACACCCGCACGGGTCCGGCGTGGACCTCCCGTTTTCAGCACCCGACGGGGGCAAAGTCGATGAAGCCGCGCTCGACGTTGGTGCTGACGAGGCTCCGCTCAGTCGTCGTCGTTCAACACCACGAGGACGCGGCCGGCGCTCAGGGTGGCGTTGCCCTTAACCACCCGCAGGACCACGCTGAAGTCTTCCACGTTCTCCGGAATATCGTCAGCGAGCAGGGATACGAGCACGTCCGCCGTTGGGTGTTGGCTGCTCAGGAACAGGTGCTCAACCGGCGGGACGAAGTCTTCATTAACCCGCGCCGCGCCACCGATGGCGGTGACCGAGAGCTCTACGGGCTCGCGCAATCGGCCGGTCGACCGCACCTTCAAGGTGATAAATCGGGTCGATTCGGAAACTATCACCCGGCTGCCGGACGCAAAGCCAACAGTCGGCGGCTTGGCAGGTACCGCTCTCGGTGGCGCCACCGGCGCAGCCTCCGGGCGAGCTGACTTTGGCGCCTGTGGGCCGTCGGTCGAGGCGGACGCGGCGACGGGCAGCACCGGTGTGGTATTCGCCCGGGCAACTGCCGGTGACGGGCGGGAAGGCTGCGACGATACCGACGGATCGTTGCGCCACAGGAACCAGTTCAGGGCGAGCAGCCCGGACAATGTCAGCAGCCATATCAGCCTGTCCACGCGTGGGCTTTTTGGCCCGAGGTGCCCGGTCGCCGTGGGCGCAGGAAATTCCCCGAGGTCGGCTGCTACAGGAGACTGGGTCAGTTCTTCGGCAATGGCCGCCGATGAAAGCCCTCCCCGGAATTCTGCCGGGATCCGCGGGGGCGACAATGAAATGTCGCTGCCAATGCTGTGAGTGGATGCCGGGCTGTGCACCTTGACGAGACGCTGAAGGACCTTGTCGAGTTCGAGTTCGCCCCGGGAAAACTGTTCATTGAGATCGTGGAACGCACCGAGGTCATCCTCGTCGTCCGCCGGCGCGGTCACACCGACACTCCGACACTGCCCACCATGACCATACCTAGACTTCCAGACCGCCTCGACTTGGTGGACAATCCGATCTGCAGTGTTTTGCCGCCGGCAAAACCCGGGCTTCCCGGATCCCCCGGTACGACCGGGATACCGAGGGCGCCAGCAACGCCTGCCTTCACTGAACTGTCTGTCAGACTGAATCCGCACGAAAGGATGAGAGACGGTAGCGCGAGTACAAATGCAGCAGTCAGTTTCCGAACGCCAGAATCAGACGGTGTATTCATGACAAAGCCGGCCCCAGTCTGCATTTGTTTTGTGGGTTGTTGCGAGGTTGTCCAAGGCTACACCCGCCAGCAACTTCATCAGGCGTTTTGACATAAGGGACGTGGGCCGACGTCCCACGAATTGACGTAAAGCATATAGCGAGTACCAATCACTCCATCCGTTGAGTCCGCCAGCCCGAAACTTCGGCTTCCGCGAGCTTCGCGCGTACCAGGCGACAGCCGCTCGAACTTCAGCCGCTCGCTGGACCTGATTCCTGATTCAGCGGCCTGCGAATACTACCCCGGGTTGCAGTTGCACAATGGGACGTACGCTGATTGCCGCTGCCGCGATGCTGACCAATGCCACGCCGAGGATTCCCACCAGTGGCGTGAACCACAGCATGCGGAAGGGGAATCCCAGTCGCATGACAATTTCTCCCGCGATGCCACACAGCCCGAGGCCGATGCCGGTACCGAGCAGCGCGCTGACAGCAGCCTGCAACAGGACCATGGCACCCAGCGTCCCGGGCGACGCGCCCAGCGCCTTCAGCACGGCGTAGTGCTTCTGGTTCTCGTACGTGAACATGTAGAGCATGACGCCCGTGACGCCGAAGCCCATGGTCATGGCCAGCGTCAGCATGGCCACAATATCGCCCACATCCTCGGAGTTGATCAGGAACCAACGGACCGTATCTGCTTTGAAGTCCTCGGCGGAGCGGGCCCGCAAACCCGTGCGTTGCTCGATATGCATCGCCAGCTCCCGCGGCGACACTTTGCCGGCGATCCTTGCCAGCACGAAGGTCAGGGTGTGTGGCTCGATTGGCAGGATGCGCACGGCGCTGGACTGGGTCGTGTACAGCAGGGGTCGCGGCGGAAACCTCGGCAGTCCTTCGGACCGGCCCAGCACGCGAACTAGCTGATCGTTGATGAGCAGTTCGTCCCCACCCGCCAGTTCGCGTGTCGGAGCATCGAGATGCGGGCCGGCATGGGGCCACCGATCACGCTCGAGGGACGGCGTCCGGAGTTTTCCGCTCGTTCCGCCCGCATCGACAATCACGGCGCCCCGCGTGCGCAACCCGCTCCGGTCCACGGCCGCGATCGCCGGCGCACCAGCAAGCGACGGGTCATCGACGCCGATCACCTGAAACGTCTGGAATCGGCCATTGGCAAAGCGGGCCTCAACGGTGCCCAGGGTAAGAGGAACAGCTGACCCGACCCCCTTTACACCGCGAACCCGCGACAATGCCGAGGTCGGCATGTTTATGGTCTGCTCGACCGAATCGACTGCCGGGTCCATCACCCAGACCTCGGCCGTTGGGTTTTCGGAGATTAACGAGAAGCCGCGCGTCATGAAGCCGCAGAAATACGCCGCGGCGAACGTGACCAGGAACGACGTGAACGCAATTCCGAACAGCAGCCCCGCGAACTTGGCACGATCCGCGGCGAGCATCTTCAGCGCGATGCGGAACACTAGCGCTCCACCTCGATAAACGCATCCATCTGTTGTCCCAGGTACACAGGGATTCCGGTTGGCCCGAAGCTGTAGACGATCTGCAGGACGCGCAGATCCGACCGCTCGGTGCCCTGGCCGGTGAGAGACGTCTTCGGCGTGACGTAGGGCTCGAGGTATTCGAAGCGCAGCGGAATCGCCAGGCCCGGATTCCCGCGCACGAAAGCCACCCCCCGCGTGCCCGGGCGGACGCGCCAGGCATCGTTTTCATCGATGTCCACCCGCAGGTACAGGCGGGTGTCACTTCCGACCATCATCAGCGGCTTTGCCGCTCCGCTATTCGCCGCGAACTCGCCCACCCGGATGTTGACCTGGAGGACACGGCCCGCAGTCGCTGCACGAACCACACTCCGTTCGATGTCCACGTGAATCTGCGCAGCGACGGCCCTCGCGGCTCCGAGGGCGGACTCGGCGGCTTCGACGTCGTCGCGGGCAATGCTGAGCGCTTCGACGCTCATGGCGGCCGTTTCGATGTGCTGCAGGTTTGTCAGGAAGGCCAGTCGGTGGCGTGGCTTCGCCAGCGCCGCCTGCGCCTCTCTGACGTTCGCTCGCGCAACGACCAGCCGCGCCTGCAGGTCCCGATCGTCGATCCTGAACAACGGGTCGCCAGCCTTGACCTGATCGCCCACACGAACGTGCACCTCGCCCACCACGCCCGCTACGGCTGCTCCAATCGAGACATTGCCCCGTCCCGTCTCGGTAATGCCGGTGCCGGCCACATAGGTGGTGAACGGGACCACCTGGGAGGGCAACGGCGACGTTTCCGTCACGGGCGGCCGATTCGTGCGGACTACCGCGACGATCGCGATGACGACGCCGACGATCGCGAGGGCCGCCGTGACGTACAGCCTCTTCATGGCGCGCCAGCCCGAGGTGCTCTACCACCGCCCACGTCCACCACCTTGCCGTCTTCCATGCGGGCAACACGGTCGGAGAATTCCAGGAGGCGGTTGTCATGGGTGACGACGATCAGCGACCTGCCGGGGGCACCGGCCAGGTCCCGAAGAATGTGCATCATTTCCTGACCTGCTTTGGTGTCCAGGTTGCTGGTCGGCTCGTCGCAGACAATCAGTTTCGGGTCGTGGACCAGCGCTCGCGCGATGGCGACACGTTGCTGCTGGCCACCACTCAGCTTGGCGGGAAATGCGTCGACTCTTCCGCCCAGCCCCACCGACTCTAGCGTGCCCCGGGCCCGCTCCTCGGCCTCGGCGCGGGGAATGCCCTTGAGCAGCAGTGGCACGGAGACGTTCTCCAGAGCTGACAGGGCGGGCAGCAGGTTGAACGCCTGGAAGACGAAGCCGATGAAATCGCCGCGAAAGCGTGACCGCTCCTTCTCGCTCATGCCGTGCACGTCCTGGCCGAGCACGTCGCAGGAGCCTTCGTCCTGGTCCAGGATCGCGGTGATGACCGAGATCAATGTCGTCTTGCCACAGCCGGAAGGGCCCACCAGCATCAGCAGTTCACCAGAGCGCACGTCGAGGTCCACTCCCCGCAGGGCGGCCACCATCCCAGCGCCCGAACCGTAGCTCTTGGTCAGGCCCCGGCAGCGCACCGCAACTCCCTGGCTGGGGTCGCTCATGGCTAGTGCTCGTGCGCGGCCTTATGCCGGTGCGGATAACCGTCGTCGGACTTCTTCCGCATGCAAGCTCCAGCGAACTTCATGAGGACCCTCGCTCGGATCAGCATTGCATCAACGCGCCATTAAACACCGTTTCCCAGCCGAGGGGGATCGGTGTGGAGCTGCCGTTTTCAGCTCCCGACGCGGGCGAAGTCGATAAAGCCACGCTCGACGTTGGTGCTGATCAGCTTGATCTCAACCCGGTCGCCGACGTCGAGCCCCTTCCATCCTCGCTCGATCCGACCCTCGACCGGCGGCGTCAGCAGGCGCACCCAAGTGCCCTTTGCGGACGCGCCGGTGACGATACCTTGGAAGTGCTCGCCGATCCGCCCCTCGAGCAGAAGCGCCGCGGCCGATTTCCGCACCTGGCGCTCAATCCGCGCGACGTCGTCCTCCTGCTGAGTGCAATGACGAGCCAGCGCATCGAGCTCGGCGACGGAATAGGGCTGGGGTGCGTCAGCGAGCGCTGCCTTGAGCATGCGCTGCGTGATCACGTCGGGATAGCGCCGATTGGGCGCCGTCGAGTGCGTGTAGTCGTGCACCGCGAGACCAAAATGCCCGGTGGATTGGGCACCCGGTGCGTTCACGGCATATTCGCCGGAGCCCATCAGCTTGACGATGGTCAGCGAGAGGTCGGGGAAGCGCACTGGATCTGCCTTCTTTCGCTTCCGGAGGAACGCTTCCAGGGCTGCGGCGTCTGGCGTGCCGGGCAGCTCCGCGCCAAGCTCACCCGCCACCTGCACGATGCGCGCCCAGCGCTCCGGAGAGCGAAGCACGCGGCGGAGCGACGGGAGTCCGTGCTGGTCGAGGTATCTAGCGGTGACGCCATTGACGGCGATCATCAAGTCTTCGATGAGCTCGCGGGCTCTGTTCTTGAGCGGCTGCTCGAGATCGCGCAACTGCTCGCCGCTAAACACCGCGCGGGCCTCGATCGTCTCGAGATCGAGCGCTCCTTGCTCGTGCCGCATACCCCGCAAGAGCTGCGCGGCGGCGTCCTGCCAGCGCAGGTTTTCGTCCAGCCCTGGGACAGCGGCAAGCGGCCCGGGCGCCGGCGCGGTGCCCTCCAGCCACGCCGAGACGCCATCGTAGTCGAGCTTGGCCTTGTTGCGCACCGTCGCGCGGTAGACGTCCGATCCGCGCAGCTGTCCGTCGACAGTGACCAACAGCTCGATCGCCACGGAGAGGCGGTCCTCGTTCTGGACCAGCGATGTTAGGTCGGTCGACAGTCGCTCCGGCAACATCGGGTAGATCTTGGCGGCGGTGTAGACCGAGGTAGTATTCTGTGCGGCCCGCCGATCGATCGCCGAGCCTTTCTTCACGAGTGCGTCGACGTCGGCGATCGCCACGAGCAACCGGGTTGAGCCGTCCGGCAGGCGCTCGGCGACCGAGAGCTGGTCAAGGTCGCGGGAGTCGTCGTTGTCGATCGAGCACCACAGCATGTGGCGCAGATCGCGTGCGGCGGGATCGGCGGCGGGGCTTTTCAGCGCTGCCACTTCCGCGATCACGTCGCCAGGAAATTCGGGCTCAAGGCCGCGGTCGCGCATGGCGCGGTCGGCGATTGACTGCAGATCCCGGCGGTCGTGTCGGCGCGGAGACACAGATCTAGCGGCGCATTCGATTCGACACGCCCGCGAGTGCAATCGCGAGAGCGGCGCTCCCTAGCGTTTTGACCAGCTGCGGATGAGCGGCATAGAAATCGCCGATCTCGTCGAGCACCCCGGGGTTGTGTTCTTCCGCCTTCGTTGCGATCTCCTGCACCTGCGCCGGCGTCAGTTGCGACGCCTGCTCAGGCGTCACTTGCGTGGTACCCGCAGTTCCGGGCGTGGAGAGTCGCCCCAGAATTCCGCCACCGAGTGCGGACAGAACCCCCGGACCCAGGGAGCGCA
>JBDSWH010000012.1:0-12098 GCA_039926785.1 Gammaproteobacteria bacterium | reverse complement strand
AATTTGGCACCGCCAAATTAGGCATGTCCCCAATTACGGGGCGGCGTATTCCTGCACGGCCAGGGCCAGCGCACCCGGGCCCGCATGGGCGCCGTAGGCCGGGCCGAGATCAGCCACGAGAATCGATTCAATGGCCGGGAAGGCGAGCTCGCAGGCCGTTTGCAGTGCCTCGGCCAGCGCCGGCGAATTCGAGTGGGCAATGGCCAGGCGCAATGGCGTCCCGCCGGACTTGAGCAGGCGGTCTTGCGTGGCGAGCCGGACAAGTGCCGAAACCCGGTCGCCGCTCCGGCGGAGAATGCCGCGCACCTTGACGCCGCCGCGGCCTTCGATCGCCAGCAGGAAGCCCAGCGGAAGGGCGCCCGCCAGCCAGCGCCAGGGCTGGGGAATTCGGCCGCCGCGCACGGCGTAGCTCAGGTCGGGTACCGCGCCATAAGTCCGCGTGTGGTCGGCCGCCCGCTCGACGGCGGCCACCACTTCCGCCGCGGATCGGCCGGCCTGAGCGTGCTCGGCGGCGGACAGCACGATGAGCCCCATGCCGACCGACACGTTCCTGCTGTCCACCACAGTCAGTTGCGCGGGCTTGGTCACCCGGCTGGCCGCGGCCTGCGCCGCCTGAAGGGTGCCGCTCAGCCGCCCCGTGAGGCTGACCGCCACCACGTGCTCGAAGTGCGACGAGAGCAGTTCGAAGGCCCGGCGAAAATCCCCCGGGGGTGGCTGGGACGTCTTGGGATGGGCGGGGTTCCGTCCCAGCTCTGCCCAGAAGCCCGCCGCCGTCATCCCGACCTTGTCGAGGTAGCTTTCCCCGCCGAAGGTCACCCGCAGCGGGACCATCTGGATGCCGAACTCGTCCCACACCGCTGCTGGCAGGTCCGCGCCCGAATCGGCAACGATGGCTACCCGCCGCCCGTCGGCCTTCAGCGAGCGCTCCTGGCGCACCATGTCATCGGCCTTCTCCGAGGAGACCTTGCCGTAGCGGCGTGCGAGGGCAAAGGCGGTTGAGGGATCGTTGACGTGGACGTGAAGGCGCGCCTTGGTCGCACCACCGACCACGACCACGCTGCTGCCGATGCCGGCCAGCTCGGTGCGCAACCCGTCCCGGTCCACCTGCGGACCGGTGACCAGGCACTCGGTACAGAAGCGATGCTCGGGCGGGCCCAAGTGGCTGTAGTCGGCAGGACTGCTGGCGGAGGGATCGCCGTCGTCCGGGATGGCCAGGGCCGGCGCGAGGCCGGGCTGCAGTGCGTCCGCCATGCCCTCCAGCAGCACGAGCAACCCCCGCGCGCCCGCGTCTTCCACGCCGGCGTCGCGCATCGTCGCCAGGGTGCGGCGGGTCGTTGCCACCGCTTCGCGCGCCCGGTTGAGCAGCGACGTAAGGAGAGTCAGGAAGTCCGAGTCTGCCGGCAGCTTGCCGGGGGCCACCGCCTCGGCGATGTCGCGCATCACCGTCAGCACGGTGCCCTCGGCCGGATTCTGGATGGCGCTGCGCGCGAAGCCTTCAGCGGAGGCGAGCGCCAGCGCGAGTTCCTCGGGTCTGACCCGCTCGTGGCCGGCCAGGAACTCGCTCAGGCCCTGGAGGTACTGGGCGAAGATGGCGCCGGAATTGCCCCGGGCGCCGTCGAGCGCCGCGTCAGCGGCGACGCCGAGCAATTCACCCGCGTGACGTGTGTTGGTCGCCGCTAGGCGCTCACCGACCGCCGTAAAGGTGAGCGCGAGATTTGTCCCCGTGTCCCCGTCGGGCACCGGGTAGACGTTGATCCGGTCCAGGTGTCCCCGCTCGCCGACTAGCCGGGCGATGCCCCCGAGGAGCAGCCTTTGGAAGCGGCGGCCATCCAGATACGCGACGCGGAGGGGGCGGCGTCCCTTCATTTCCTGGACAGCGTGAACCGCTGGCCCTGGTAGGCCAGTACGACGCCATCCTTGGTAATGCTGTCCACCGTGGGACCCTCGCGGAGCCGGCCCCCCTCCTTGTACTTCGCGGAATTGATAACGACGAACCGGCCAGTCGCCTTCTCGCTGTACACGTGCAGGTCCAGGTTGAGCACCGGGATATTGAGCGTACCGGCACCCATGAGCTGCTCAGCCGTGGGCAGGTCATTCCCCGCGATGATGCGTGAGGGGTGAGCACCGGGCTGGACCGGCAGCGGCTCGGGCGCAGCGGCCACTGGCAACGGGGCCTCGGCAGACTCGGCGATCACGGGCGCCGGCACAGCGTTCGTCGCCTGACCGGGTAAGGCCCCGAACTCGCTTTCCACGTCCGCGGTATCGAGCCCCGCCCCCGGCGATTCGGCTTCCCGCGCCAGCGGCCGGATATCGGCCGGCGGGGGCGGGTAAGTCGCCGAGGCAGCGGCCGGCGGGTTGCCGCCCACGGGCGCCTGGACCACCGGCGGCACTTCAGTCCCGGGCGAAGCGTCTTTGCGGCCGAACCACTGGACCGTCAGGAAGACCGCATTGGCCGCGAGCACGAGCACCAGGATGGGTAGCCACAGGCTCCGCCGGATTGGCCGCGCGGCGTAGCGGACGTCCGACAGCCCGGGCGTTACCGCCCGCTGCCGTTCAGCATCACTTTTCCGCAGGGCATCCAGGATGAAGGACATAGTTCCAGCAACTTCCGGCGACGTGGAAAGGGGCAGCTCAGTCGTTCAGTTCGCCAGGGCCAGGCGCGGCATGTCGTTGCCACCCAGATCCGAGCTGATCGCGACCTGGGTGGCATGGCCCGCCATGCCGTCGACCGGCAGGTGTCGGTCCCGCTGGTAAGTCCGCACGCGGGCGGCGAGATTCTCGTCGAAGAGATCCGAGTCCATCGGCTCGACTGGCTTGCCCTGGATCCTCGCGAGGCTCTCGCGCAGCCAGCGCACGTCCGGGTCCCGCATGCCGGGCAGGAAGGATTTCACGGCGCTGGTTCCGGGTCGCCACAGCAACAGGTATTCGCCGAACCACAGTTGCTCCAGTTCGCTGTTCGCCACCCGGAACGTCTCGCCGCCAATATCGATCGCCGCGGACCGGGGCCCCAGGGCCTCCAGCACCACCTGATGCGGGTTGCTGTCGCCGTCGCGCAGGGTCAGGATCACCGGCCGCCCCAGGGTGCGCACCTGGTCCAGCGTACCCCGCTGGTAGAGGCAGTGCAGGCCGCGTTCTTCCGCCTGCACGCAGGGCCGCTTCGTGTCGGCCTTCAGGTCCACGTTCCAGAGCCTGAACAGGGTGGCAAAGGCCGTGTCGGTGCCGGTCCTGCCGGCATTGGCCCGAAGCACCGGCGCCAGCGGGACCAGCGGGGCTGGACTGTCGGTCACGGCCAGTTGGGCGGCGGGACTAGACGAATGACTGGCCAGGGCGTTCGGTCTGGCAGTCCCCGGCGCTGCAGCTGTCGTGGGCAGGGCCGATGCGGTGGCGTCGGATGCGGCATTCCGGTTGGCGCGCAGCCACTGGACGCCGGCGAATCCGGAGGCAAGGAGAATCAGCAGTGCCGTGAGGCCCAGTCCGGCGAGACCTGCGGGGTGTGCCCACCAGGGGCGATGCCACCAGCCGAAGCCGGCCGGCGGACGGTCGTAGACCTCAGCCACAGCGTCACGGATGAGTTCCGGTGTGACCTCGCGCTGCTCGATGGTGTAGGCGCCCAGCAGGGCCCGGTCCGCGATCACGTTGATCATGCGTGGTACGCCGCCGGAAAGCCGGAACAGCTCCCGCTTGGCTGTCGCCGAGAAGATTGGCCCGATGGCACCCGCGACCTTCAGCCGGTGTTCGATGTACGCCGAAGTCTCATCCCGTATCAGCGGCTCCAGGTGATAGCGGCCTGTGATGCGCTGGGCAAGCTGCCGCATATCGTTGCGGGCCAGGAGTTCGCGCAGTTCCGGCTGGCCGATCAGGATGATCTGCAGCAGCTTCTGCTTGGCGGTCTCCAGGTTCGTCAGCAGGCGGACCTGCTCCAGGACGTCCACCCGCAGGTTCTGGGCTTCGTCCACGATCAGGATGGTGCGCCGGCCCTGGCTGTGGTTCCGGAGCAGGTAGACGTTGAGGACGTCGGTCAGCGCCTTGATGCTGTTTCTCTGCTCCGGGAGTTCCACGTGAAGCTCCTCGCAGATCGAGCTCAGGAACTCCACCCGCGACAGCTGGGAGTTCAGGACGACGGCCACGTCAGCGAAATCGGGCAACTGCTGGAGCAGGCTGCGGACGAGCGTGGTCTTCCCCGTACCCACCTCGCCCGTGAGCTGGATGAAGCCCCCGCTCTCCTTGACCCCGTAAATCAGGTGCGCGAGGGCCTCCGCGTGCCGCTCGCTCATGTAGAGATAGCGGGGGTCCGGCGTGATCGAGAAGGGTTTCTCGTTGAGACCGAAGAAACTGGTGTACATCCCGCTCCAGCCTAGCAGCCTGTCAGGCCCGCTGGCGCAGCACGATGTACCGCGCTGCCCAACGCAGGCCGTCATACCCGGCGCCGAAGGCTGCCAGGGCGCCCGTGGCCTGTTGCAGCAACTCGTCGGCCCGCTGCCGCGCTCGAGGCATCCCGAACAGGTGGGGGTAGGTGGCCTTGTCCTTGGCCAGGTCCGAACCGCCGGTCTTCCCCGTTTCCGCGGTGGTGCCCTCGATATCCATGATGTCGTCCCGCACCTGAAAGGCCAGACCCAGGGCGTCCACGAACCGTTCCAGGGCTTCCCGGGTGGCGTGTGGCACGGCATCCGCGCAGCAGGCGGCCGCGAGCACGCTCGCCCGCAGCAGTCGGCCCGTCTTGAGACGGTAGATATGTTCCAGTTCTGCCGGATCCAGGCGCCGACCCTCGGCGGCCAGGTCCATGGACTGGCCACCCGTCATGCCACGGGAGCCACAGGCGTCGGCGATCAGCGCCACCAGCCGGACCTGAGCCGTGGGCTTGTCCGCCAGCGCCGGATGCGTGGCCAGGATCTCGAAGGCCAGGGGCTGCATGGCGTCGGCAGCGAGGATGGCGGTGGCCTCATCGAAGGCCCGGTGTGCCGTGGGGCGGCCGCGCCGGAGGTCGTCGTTGTCCATGGCCGGGAGGTCGTCATGGATCAGCGAGAACGCGTGCATCAGTTCGATGGCCGCCGCCGGCGCGTCAAGCACCTCCGCCGGAACACCCAGCGCCTCGCCCGCCGCATAGACCAGCAGGGGGCGGATCCGCTTGCCTCCACCCAACGAGGAGTAGCGCATTGCTTCGTGTAACCGGCCCGGCGCCACCTCGGCCGCAGGCAAATGGTGGTCCAGCACATTCTCGATGCGTGCCACGTAGGCGTCGGCGCGGGTTGCGAAACTCATGCAGGGGGATCTGGCTTTCGAAGGTGGCCAACAGGATAGTGCGTAGTGCGGGAACGAGCCAACCCTGGGCGCCCCTTTCCACGGGCTATAATTCCCGGCTGGCAGTATTTTGAGGCGAGGGTTCCCGATGCGGGCGGTCGCAGTGGCCCACCCCAACGTGGCCCTCGTTAAGTACTGGGGCAAGCGAGCCCGCGCGGGCAACTTGCCAGCTACCGGCTCTCTGTCGCTGGTGCTGGGCGGGCTGGCCACGGAGACCAGCGTGCGCTTCGACGCTGACCTCCCTCGGGACCGGGTGCTGCTGGACGGGCGCGAGGATGCCGAGACCAGCACGCGGGTCAGCGCGTGCCTGGACGAGTTGCGCCGGGAGGCAGGCATTACCGCCCGGGCCAGCGTCGATTCCCACAACGATTTTCCGACCGGCGCCGGCCTTGCTTCGTCGGCATCGGGCTTTGCCGCGCTCGTCACGGCAGGGGCCGGTGCGCTCGGCCTCAACCTGCCGGCTGGCCGTCTGGCCGAGATCGCGCGGCTCGGGTCGGGCTCGGCGCCCCGATCGTTGCTGGGCGGAGTCGTCCTGCTCACCAACCGTGACGCCACGACGGTCTGTGAGCAGGTCGCGGCCCCGGCCGACTGGCCCCTCGAGATCGTGGTGGCGGTCACCACCTCGGGGCCCAAGGAGATCAGCTCCAGGACGGGCATGGCCCGGAGCGAGCAGACGTCCCCGTACTACGACGCCTGGCTGCAGACGCACGGCACCGATCTCGAGGCGGGTCTTGCCGCCGTCCGTGCCAGGGATTTCCAGGCCCTCGCCGAGCTTGCCGAGCACAACTGCCTGAAGATGCACGCAGTAATGCTGACGACCCGTCCCCCGCTGATCTACTGGACCCCCGCGACGCTCGCCTGCCTCCATCGGGTTCAGGTGCTGCGCCGGGATGGCGTACCGGTGTTCTTCACCGTGGACGCCGGGCCGCAGGTCAAGGCGGTATGCCTGCCCCACGCGGCTGCGGACGTCGCCGCCGCGTTTAACGCGGTGCCGGGAGTGCTGCGGATCCTGCGCAGTCCGCTGGGTGAAGGGGCCCGGCTGCGTGCCAGCGCTGATTGAAGCCCAGGCGCCCGGCAAGCTTGTCATCGTTGGCGAGTACGCCGTGCTGGAAGGTGCTCCCGGCCTGGCGGTCGCCGTCGACGTCCGTGCGGAGGCGCGTATCCGGTCCGTGTCCGGCTCGGGCAATCAACTGATCATCCCCGACACGGGCGAGAGCTTCCGGTTTCGCTGGGTGCCCGGCAGCGCTCCCCGGTGGGAGGGCGTCTCGCCGGGCGCCTTCGGCTTGCCACTGGAGGCGTGTGTCGAGATTCTCGCGGCCCGCGGCCTCCTGCCCCGTGGGGCGGAACTGGCCCCGTGCCAGATCGAACTCGCCACGGCGGCCTTTCACCAGACCAGCCGGGACGGGTACCGCGTGAAACTCGGACTCGGTTCCAGCGCAGCCATCCTCGTTGCCCTGACCGGTGCGCTGCTGCGCTTTGCGGGCGGGCCGGTACCGCCGCGCGAGGCGCTGATCGCAATCTGCTGCGAGGCCCACCGCCGGCTGCAGGGTGGTGCCGGCAGCGGCATCGACGTGGCCACGTCGATCACCGGTGGCGCTGTCGCCATCAGTTTCAGCCACAAGGCGAGCCCGGACGCGGGCGTGCCACAGGCCCAGCCCGTCGCCTGGCCGCGGCGGCTCGGCATGGTGGCCGTGTGGACTGGCCAGAGCGCCTCGACGCCGGCCATGCTCGGTCGGTTGCGGCTTTTCCGGGAGCGGGATGCCAACCGGTTCGCCAGCCACATGGAACGCCTCGGCGCCAACGCGGGCCAGGCAGTCGCCGCCTGGACCGCGGACGACACGCCAGGCCTGCTGGGAGCCATTGCCGGCTACGAGTCCGGGTTGCGCCAGCTGGACGAGGCCGCGGGTATCGGCATTTTCTCTCCCGCCCACGAGCGGCTGCGCGCCATTGCCGCGCGGCACGGCGCGGTCTACAAGCCGTCCGGCGCGGGTGCGGGGGACTTCGGCATTGCGCTGACGGATTCGCGGACCGTCGAGGAGGCCGTCCGGTCCGCGTACGTGGCGGCGGGCTTTTCCCTGCTCGAGGCGGAACTGTGCGCGCCCGGTCTTAGTGTGCGCGGCGACGCGCCGCGCACCAGCCTGCGCCAGGGTTAGTTGACGTAGCGGTAATACTCGACGCCGGCATCCTGGAACCCGTGCCCGACCTCCGAGCCGACCTTCTCGATGACGAACTCTGCCGCCGGTGCAACCGTCAGGCCGCCAGGCTCCAGGCCGTCGCGCAAGGCCAGGTATTGCTCGGCGGTCACGTCGATGGCGGGGCGCAAGGCTTCCGCCACGCCGATCCGTCTCGCGGCGTCTTCCCAGCCAGCGACGACCTGTAGCGGAATGGCGTCCGCGGCATTGCCGCTGCCGTAGCCAATGGTGAGCAGTTCCCGGCCGTCCAGGGCCAGGCCGCGGCGCTCGGCGTCCGCCAGGCCGGCGGCCAGCCAGGCGGGCAGCGCGCCGGTGTACAGGTTGCCCACTTCGCGCATCCAGTCGGCGCCCAGCGTCATCTTGCCGTGGACGAACTTCCCGAAGGCGTCGCTGTGCCGGAAGGCCTTCATGACGGCCATGGTCAGCGGAAAGATTTCATCCTGGATGCGGTCGCTCACGGCGAGCAATCCCAGCTCGGGCGCGGTGGCCATTTCCGTCAGCACCTCGCCGATCAGTACGCCGGCACCCCGGCAATAGGTGGCCAGTTCCTCCTGGTCCGCGGCGTCCCCCTGTGCAAGGGCGAACAGGTACGCGACGCCAAAGCCGGTTTCCGGCATGCGGGCGTAGGGGCGGTGCATGAAGATGGCCTCCACGCTCCGCAGATAGGGAGCCGCGTCGACGGTGCGCCGAGCATAGAGGTCGTCGAGGGCGCGGCGCACTTCGTCCACGTAACAGTTGGTGGAGTAGCGGCCGTTGTAGACGGGGATGTCCAGGGAATGAGCGTGGCCGTTCAACCGGCCCGTGAGGGGCTTCCGGAAATCGATGCCCCGGTATTCGGATGCCGTACCGGCGTGGCGCAGATTGATGCTGGCGAGGCGCGGTTGCGCTTCGAGGAGCATGGCCACGGCACCGGCGCCCTGGGTGGGCTCACCACTGCTGCCCCGCTCGTAGAGCGCCTTGTCGGTGCAGACAACGACCGCGAGGCTGTCGTCGCCGTCAGTACTGAGGAAGCGCACGGCGCTCTTCAACGCGTAGATGCCCCCAAGACAAGCGTGCTTGAACTCGGGGACCTCGCAATTGCGCGCAATGAGCGGCAGGCCAAGGGCCCGCAGGGCTTCGTCCACCATGCCCTTGACGATGATCGCGCCGGCCGAATTGTCGGTGCTGGATTCGGTGCCGAGGGCCAGGTAGCGGATTCTGGTGGGGTCGACGTCATAATTGCGGATCAGCCGCAGCAGCGCATTCGCGGCCATCGTGTAGACGCTCTGGCGCGGACCCAACAGGCGAAACCCCGAGCCCACTACTTTCCGGATCTTCTGCCAGTCCCCACCCGTCCACCCGCACCACTGCTGGAGGTCGACGCGGTAGGCCGGCAAATAAAGTGCCATGCCGCTCAAGCCGGGATGCTCGGCAGCGGGGGATGTAGTGGACTTGCGTTGTGTCGTTGGCGCCATGCGCGTGCGGTCGGTCGGGAACCGGAGGGCGGGTCGGTCAACCCGACATCACGGGGGTTATTGCACGGTAATGGTAATCGGCGCAGAAATCAGCGGCGGATCATGGGGGACGTGGTTCGTGTCACCCAGCAGCAGTTGCAGCGTGTGCTGACCCGGTTCCAGCGGGATTTCCGCCTCGGTCTGCCCCTTGCCGAAATGCAGGTGCTGTGCATCCTTTGGGATGAGCTGCCCCAGGTCCGGGGCCGCCACATCCACCAGCAGGTGGTGATGCCCCGAATTCGGGGCGAGGTCGCCGGCGGCGGCCACGGCCATTCCCTCCAGGCCGAAGACCACCTTCACAGGCGAACTCACGATGGCCCCATTGGCCGGACTCACGATCACTACGGACGCTCCCGCCGGCGACGGGCTGCGCGGCATTGCCCCTGCCATGTCGGCCGGCGCTGCCATGGCCGGCGCCTCGACTGCCGCTGGTACCGCGGGTGGGGCTTCAGCCGGGGCAGCTGGCGGCTTGCCACAGCCCGCGATGGCGAGCCCGAGGGCCGTGAGCAGCAGAACGCGTTTCGTTGAAGTATTCATGGCCGGATACTAACCGACCATGCCAGCGGTGTCATGAAACGCCACCGGCGCCGGCGGGACAATCCGGCGGATTTCCTCGGGATCGAAATCATCCACACCGGTGATCGCGAGAACCATGTTGTCGAATTCCTGCAACTGGCGCGCCTCGTCCGCCGACAGGATTCCCCTCTCCCGGGCCTGGACGAGTCGCTCGTGCACGGGCCCCGGCTCCAGGATGCCCACCCGCATGGCCTCCCGCACCTTGGCCTCAAAGGGCGCCAGCCGCTCGGCGGCCTCGAGTCCGGCCTGTAACTGGCCCAGGGGCGAGTCGGGCTGCCGCGTTGCATAGATCCCTTCGCACAGCCGGTTCCGGGTTTCGGTCGGCCGCGTGATCAGCGCCACGAGCTCGCGCCCCAGGTCGTCCGACGGGGCAGAGTACATCCGGCCCCGCGGGAAGATGCACACCCGGAGCAGGGCCGCGACCGTCCGGTTCGGGAAGTTCCGGAGGAAGCCGTGCAGCTGCTCCTGCGCCTGGTAGAGCAGCGTGCGGCAGGCCCACTCCACCAGGGGCAGGTCGCCGGTTTGACGGCCCTGGTTGTCGAAATGCTTCAGGACCATGCTGGCAAGGTAAATGCTGCTGAACACGTCGCCCAGCCGGGCGGACAGCGTTTCCTTGCGCTTCAGCTTGCCGCCGAGCACCAGCATGGAGACGTCAGCCGCCAGCGCGAAGGCGGCGCTGTAGCGATTGACGTGCTGGAAGTAGCGCGCCGTCGGGCCCTCCACCGGCGAGCTGCTGGCCTCGGCGTTGGTGAGCGCCAGAACGAAGGATCGCGCCGCATTGCTGAAGGCATATCCGATATGCCCGAACAGGTACCGGTCGAAGTCCCTGAGGCCCCGATTGAAGTCCGGATCCTTCGCGGCTTCCATCTCCTTCAGCACAAAGGGATGGCAGCGGATGGCGCCCTGACCAAAGATGATGAGGCTGCGGGTCAGGATGTTGGCGCCCTCAACCGTGATCGCGATGGGTACGCCCTGATAACCTCGCGCCAGGTAGTTGGAAGGGCCGAGCATGATGCCCTTGCCGCCGTGCACGTCCATGGCATCGTTGACAATCTTCCGGGCCAATTCCGTGCAGTGGTACTTGAGGACGGCCGACGGCACGGCGGGTTTCTCGCCGCGGGCAATCGCCGTGGCCGTGACCGTCATGCCGGCATTGATGATGTAGGTGTAGCCGGCGATCCGCGCGAGGGCCTCGCCCACGCCCTCGAACTCGCAGACCGGGACATTGAACTGCTTGCGCAGGCGCGTGTAGGCGCCGGAGGCGTAGACGACGGCCTTGCTGCCACCCATCGCGTTGGCCGGCAGCGTGATGCCCCGCCCTGCCGACAGCTGCTCGACCAGCATCTTCCAGCCCTGGCCGGCCCGCTCTGGCCCGCCGATGATCGCGTCGAGGGGGACAAACACGTCCCGGCCGCGCGTGGGTCCGTTCTGGAACGGGATGTTCAGCGGGAAGTGGCGCCGGCCAATCTCCACCCCGGTTGTGCGCACGGGAATGAGTGCGGCGGTGATGCCACGCTCGGTTTCCTGGCCGATCAGGTGGTCGGGATCGGACAGCTTGAAGGCCAGGCCCAGGACCGTGGCAACGGGCGCGAGCGTGATATAGCGCTTGTCCCAGTTGAGGCAGATGCCAATGATCTCCCGCCCCTGCCACAAACCCTTGCAGACCACGCCGGTATCCGGAATCGCGGCGGCGTCAGACCCCACGCGGGGCCCGGTCAGTGCAAAGCAGGGAATCTCCTCGCCCGTTGCCAGCCGGGGCAGGTAGCGCTCCCGCTGTTCCTCGGTTCCGTAGTGGAGGAGCAGTTCCGCCGGACCCAGGGAGTTGGGTACGCCGACGGTGGACGAGACCACGGCGCTGCGGCTGGTGAGCTTGGCGAGCACGGCGGCTACGGCGATGGGGGAGAACTCGAGGCCCCCATAGCGCTTCGGGATGATCATCGCGAAGAACCGGTTCTGCTTGATAAAGGCCCAGACGTTGGGCGGCATGTCGGCCAGTTCGTGGGTGATCTGCCAGTCGTCGGATATGCGGCAGAGCTCTTCGGTGGGACCGTCCAGGAAGGCCTGTTCTTCGGCGGTGAGGTGCGGCGGGGGTAGCGCCATCAGCTTGCCCCAGTCGGGGAGCCCCGTGAACAGCTCGCCGTCCCAACCTACCGTGCCGGCTTCCAGGGCCTCACGCTCGGTGTCCGAGAGCGTCGGCACGACCGTGCGATAGAAGCGGAGCAGCGGCAGCGTGATCCGCTCGCGGCGGAAGCCGGTGGAATTCAGCACCACCAGGCCGACCAGCAGCACCCACAACGCCAGCTTCCAGGCGAGCCAACCGGTGCCGAACAGGGAATAGACCACCAGGGCGAAGCCCAGGACGAGGGTGGACGTCGGGAGGTCGATGCGCCGGTAGGCGAGGGTGACGACCACGGTCGCCAGGCCAGCGGTCCAGAGCAGCCAGATCAGGAAATCAGCCATGGCCAGATCCCTCAGGATGGCCGCTGACTATAGCCGCAGGAGCACCTTTAGGCGCGGTCTAGAGCAGTTGGAGCGCCTT
>JBDSWH010000011.1:0-5726 GCA_039926785.1 Gammaproteobacteria bacterium | reverse complement strand
TCACACCGTCGGTGCCAGCGGCGAGGCGCTCTGCCTCGCTGCGCGCGGCGCTGGAATCCACGAAGCCGTTGAGCTGGACGACACCGTTCGACGTTTCCACATCGATCTGCCGAGCTTTGGTGTCGGGCTCGGCGATCAGCTTGCTCTTCACGGTAGCCGTTATGGCAGCGTCGTCGATGGTGGTGCCCGCGGACCGGTCGGCCGACGTATCGGTGGTGGTGCAACCTCCAAAACACATGGAGGCTGAGACCATTAACGACAAGATGGGGGTGGTAATCGATCGCATGGTGAAGTCTCCTCAAAAGCTCCCGGATGGGGCGTGGGAAATGTTACGCCGCGCAGTGCAGCGCGTTACCGGACTTTGTCTCTATCACGTGTCAGCATCCTCCGACACGTCATCCGGCACTGGATGCGTTGGCCCAGTGCAACTAATGCGGTGATCCGACGCGGGCCGACTGGGTCCGGGCTGGGTCCCGGCTGGCTTACCGGGACCCATTGATTGGTGGAGGCGGCGGGAATCGAACCCGCGTCCGCAAGTCCTCTGCCCTCAGATCTACATGCGTATTCCGCCGATTGTCTTACTGGCAGCTACCCGACGGACAGGGACAACTGACAGCCAGTCCGGTTGATGGGCATTTAACGTGAAAGTCCCGGACGAACCCGCACGCGATCCCGTGGTTGATGACTCCTGGGTCTGGACCGCACGGGCACGGTGCCAGTCAGAAGGCTCTACAACTGGTTTTTAAGCAGCGAGAGCGTAGTTGTCGTCGTTGGCAACTAAGTTGTTTGCAGATGGATTTACGAGGTGATCTGCACCTCGGCATGCACCAAGGGGTTCGCAACCCACGTCGAAACCAGGTCGCCCCCTAGTGAAAGCATTATTGGGTGGGCGAACGCGGAAGACAAGGGCACCTGTCGCGCCGGTCGGCGCTCCTACCCGCGGCGCAACACTCGGCCCTTCTGGCGTTGCCAGTCCCGGTCCTTGACGGAATCCCGCTTGTCCCGCGTGTTCTTGCCCTTGGCGAGGGCCAGGGTCACCTTGGCCCGGCCGTTGACCCAGTTCATCGCCAGCGGCACCAGGGTGTAGCCCTCCCGCTCAACGGCGCCCTTCAGGCGGTCGATTTCACGGCGATGGAGCAGCAGTTTCCGCATCCGCACGGGATTCGCTTCCACGTGTGTCGACGCGGACGCGAGCGGCGTGATGTGCGCGCCAATCAGCCAGGCTTCGTCGTTGCGGAAGATCGCGTAGGACTCCTTCAGGTTCGCCTTCGCGTCCCGCATGCTCTTGACCTCCCAGCCGAGCAGGGCGATGCCGGCCTCGATCTGGTCCCCGATGTAGAAGTCGAAACGCGCCTTGCGATTTTCTGCAATCAGGCGCGGGGTGGCGTCCGCCTTTTTTGACTTGGCGGGTTTCCCCTTGGCGGGCTGCGAGGGCTTGGTGGATTTCGGGGTGCTCATTCGGCAACAATCCTGCCAACTTCAGTGGGTGGGCGAAAGCGATTCAATTGCAATGCGCGAAGTCCGTCGCAGCGCCATCGTGCCGTATTCTGCCGAAGCCATGTTCGCGCTCGTTGCCGACGTGGAGTCGTATCCGCAGTTCCTGCCCGGGTGCACGGCGAGCGCCATCCTGTCGCGCGAACCCGGCACGCTTGTCGCGAGTCTGTCCCTGGAGAAGGGACCCTTCGCCACCCGCTTCACTACGCGTAACACCCTGGAGCCGCCGCGACGCCTCACCATGGAGTTGGTAGAAGGGCCCTTCGAGGCGCTGCACGGCGAGTGGAGCGTGACACCGCTGGTGGGTGCTGCCGGCCAGGTGCCACGGGCAGAGCCCGCGGCATCGGGCTGTCGCATCGAGCTTTGCGTGCGCTTCCGGTTTGCCGGTGCCACCCGGGACGTACTGCTGGGCCCGGCTTTTGAACGGACCTGCAGCAGTCTGGTCGATGCCTTTGTAGAGCAGGCCCGGGCAGTCTACGGGTAGCACCGACGGCCCCCGTCAGCTTTTCCTGGCAACGGGGACGTCCCGGTCGACCTCCTGGACCGTGTCTCCGTCGAACCACACGATGATCCAGCGCTGGGTGGTGTTCCGGCTCTTGCCCGGCTTCAGGTAGTACATGTAGTCCCACCGGTCGGTCCGGAAGGGGTCGGCGGCGAGTGGCGAGCCCAGCAGGAAGCGCACCTGGTTACGGGTCATGCCGGGGAGGATGGCTTCGATGTCCTTCTGTTCCAGCAGGTTGCCCTGCTGGACGTCCAGCCGGTAGACGCAGCCGCTGGTCAGGGCTGCCGGGCCGGCCAGGGCCAGGGCCAGGCCAAGAACTCGCAAAAAGCGCTGCAGGGCGGAGGGTGCCATAATCGGGCGGCATCATAGCCGATCACGGATCACCTGAACGATGGAGTCCAAGGATCTCCGCAAGGCGGGCCTCAAGGCCACGACCCCCCGGCTACGGATCCTCGAGGTCCTGCAGGAGGGTGGGCCCCATCACCTGAGCGCCGAGGATATCTACCGGCGGCTCGCCGAGGCGGGCGACGATGTGGGCCTCGCCACGGTGTACCGGGTGCTGACCCAGTTCGAGCAGGCGCGGCTTGTGACGCGGCACAACTTTGCTGGCGATCATTCGGTTTTCGAGCTGGAGTCGGGGCGGCACCACGACCACATGGTGTGCGTCGAGACGGGTCGCGTCGTGGAATTCTCGAACGAGGAGATCGAGCGGCTGCAGCGCGAGGTCGCGGGCCGCCACGGCTTCGACCTGGTGGACCACAGCCTGGTGCTCTACGTAAAGCCGAAGTAATAACGGGGACATGCCTAAATTTGCACCGCAAATGTAGGCATGTCCCCTTTTTCGTTTCTCGCGCCTCACGGCGCTCCTGCCCGTCGCCAGCATTTCCTCCGCGTGGGCCCGGGTCTGGTCCGTAATTTTCAATCCACCCAGCATCCGGGCCGTTTCCTCGACGCGTTCCACCGGGGTCAGCACGCGGACGGCCGTCGTGGTCTTGCCACCCCGCGTGGCCTTGCTCACGGTTGCCTGGTGCTCGGCCAGCGTTGCTACCTGGGGCAGGTGCGTGATGCACAGCACCTGCCGGTCGCTGGAAAGTTCGCGCAGGCGCCGGCCGACCATTTCCGCCACGGCGCCGCCAACACCGGCATCCACCTCGTCGAACACCAGCGTCGGCGCGCCTCGGTTGGCAGTCGCCGCGACCTGGATGGCCAGGTTGAGGCGGGACAGCTCACCGCCTGACGCCACGCGGCTCATCGCCGCCGGCGGCTGGCCCGCGTTGGTCGTCACCAGGAATTCGACGTCGTCAGCGCCGTGCGCCGCGATGACGCCGTCGGCCGCCGGCAGTACCCGCACTTCGAAGCGGCCACCCGGAATTCCCAGGGTGGCCATGCTCTTCGTGACCACCTGGCCGAGGGAACCGGCGGCAGCCTGACGGCCCGCAGTGAGGGTCGTCGCCAGCGACTTCAGGGTGCTCAGGCACTCGTCCGCGTTTGAGGCCAGGCGTTCCAGCGTGATCGCTCCGCCCGTCAGTGCCGCCAGCTCTTGCTCCAGCTGGACGAGTAGGCCCTGTAGCTCGTCCGGCGTGCAGCGGTGCTTGCGCGAGCTGTCGCGCAGGGCTGCCAGCCGGTCCGCAATCTCCGTTTCGCGGCCGGGATCGGGGTCGAGGCCGGCGAGCCGGTGGCGCAGCAGGTCTGCCGCCTCGCCAACCTGGGCCTCCGCTTCCGCGAGCAGCCGCAGGGCGCCCTCGAGTTCCGGGTCGAAACGCAGGACGTCATCGAGCGTCCGCCGGGCCGCGCCAATGGCGGACTGGGCCGAGTGATCTTCGTCGTCATAGGTCCGTGCCAGGGCCCTCTCGATCGCTTCCCCGATGCGCAGCCGGTGGGCGAGGGCGGTGTGCTCCCGGTCCAGTTTGGCGAACTCGCCCGAGCGAGGCGCCAGCGCCGCCAGTTCGCGAGCCTGGAAGGTCAGGAGCTCGACCCGGCTGTCCCTGTCACGTTGGGCGTCCCGCAGCTGGTGCAGGGCGGCGACTGCGGCAACCCACGCGCCATGTGCGTCCAGGAGCTGTCCGCGCAGCGCGCCGTGCCCGGCCAGATCGTCCAGAACGTCCCGCTGGGCGCTGCGGTGCCGGAGGGACTGGTAGTCCTGCTGGCCGCAGATGTCGACGAGATGGGCGCCGAGCTCGCGCAGGGTCTGCACGGGCACCGGGCGGCCGTTGATCCACGCCTTCGACCGCCCGTCGCTGCCGACGACGCGGCGGAGCAGGCAGGTTGCCCCGTCGTCCGCCAGTTCGTTCTCGTCTAGCCAGCGGCGGGCAGCGCCGCCTGCCAGCGTGTCAAAAGTGGCGAGGACCTCGAGGCGGCTGCCGCCGGCGCGGATGGCTTGTGCGTCGCCCCGCTCGCCCAGCGCGAGTGCCAGGGCGTCGATCAGGATCGATTTGCCCGCGCCGGTCTCCCCGGTGAGCACCGTGAAGCCGCCGCTGAAGTCGACGGTCACTTCCTCGATGACCGCCAGGTCGCGGATCTGCAGCTGGGACAGCATCGAATCCTGGTCAGCCCGGAGTGCCGGGCCGGTGTGGCGGCTTCTTGCCCTGATCCCGCGTGTCACGACCCCACAGCAGCTTGCTGCGCAGGATCTCGAAATAGTCGTAACTGATGGGATGGACCAGTTCGATCCGTTCTTTGGCGGCGCTCACCCGCACGCTGCCGCCGGGACCGAGGCGGCCCAGCAATTCCCCGTCGCAGGTCACTTCGGCGCGCTCCATCTGCCGCGACTTGGGCGACGGCGTCGTGTGGAGGCGGACTTCAGCCACCCGCGTGCCCGGAATGACGAGTGGCCGGTCGCTCAGCGTATGCGGGCAGATGGGTGTCAGCACCAGCGCATCCAGACCCGGTTCCACGATGGGCCCACCGCAGCTGAGGGCGTAGGCCGTGGAACCCGTGGGCGTGGCAATGATGAAGCCGTCGCCAAGGTGCGTGTTGACGTAGCCGCCGTCCACGAACGTCTGGTACTCGACCATGCGGCCCGTGTCGTGACGCTTGACGACCACGTCGTTCAGCGCGATGGCGCTGGCCGTCACCCGGTTGTTGCTGACGAGCGAGGCAACGAGCAGCATGCGCTGCTCGCTGACGTAGCGGCCGGCCAGGATATGGTCAACGTGCGCGAGCATGTATTCGGGTCCCACGTCCGCGAGGAAGCCCAGGCGGCCGCGATTGATGCCGAGCAGGGGCACCTTGCGGCCGGCAATGCGGCGGGCGGCGTACAGCATGCTGCCGTCGCCGCCGACGGCGATCACCAGGTCGACGCCCACGGCCAACCGGTCTTCGGCCACGCGCTTCGCACGGGGAGGCAGGGCACGGGCGCGCACGGCCGTGCTCACCTTGACGCGGCAGCCGTCCTGTAACAGGTGCGTCGCGAGGATCCGCATGGCTTCCAGGGCGCGGGGGTCGCGAGGGTTGCCCATGAGGGCGATCGCGGAGAACTGGCGGGGGCGCTGGTTTTTGTTCATTTTGCTTTGCTGATCATGACCTTGACACTCTCCATGGGTGATTGCTAGCGTGCCACGCAACCAATGGTCAACGACCCCACCTCAGAGCTGCCATCCGACCGGGCCCGGCAAATCCTCCGGATCCTCGTCGAACACTACATCCGCGAGGGGCAGCCCGTCGGGTCCCGGACGTTGTCGCGCAGCGTGGGCCTGGACCTCAGCCCGGCCACCATCCGCAACGTGATGGC
>JBDSWH010000010.1:0-12712 GCA_039926785.1 Gammaproteobacteria bacterium | reverse complement strand
TCACTTTCAGCCATTTGGCATGCTGGTTGAACATTGAGTCGATGATGTGAATGAAGGCCTCGTAGCAGTTGAACAGTCCGTGACGGCCGGTGAGCAGATACCCCTCCAGCCACCCTTCGCACTGGTGTTCGCTGAGCATCTCCATCACCCTGCCAGCCGGGGCGAGGAATTCGTCGTTCACCGCGGTCGGCGCGATCCATTGGCGGTTGGTCACTTCAAACACGGCCTCCAGGCCATTCGAAAGCGTCTCGTCCGGCCCGAATACACGGAAATTCCGCTGCTCACTGTTCAGCTTCGCCACCTCGCGCAGAAAGCGCCCGAGTACATGGGTGTCACCGATTCCTGGTACCCCGGGGGACACCACGTCGACCGCGTAGTCACGGAAATCCGGCATCCGCAGGTCGCGCAGCAACATGCCGCCGTTGGCATGCGGGTTGGCGCCCATGCGGCGCGCCCCCTTGGGAGCCAGTTCGGCCAATTCGGCATTCAGCCGGCCGCGCCCATCGAAGAGTTCTTCGGGCCGGTAGCTCTTCAACCAGGTCTCGAGGTGACCTAGATGTTCGGGATGCGCGGCATCAACGTGCAGCGGCACCTGGTGCGCCCGGAAGGTACCTTCGTTCTGCAGGCCGTCGACCGTCTTCGGCCCGGTCCAGCCCTTGGGCGATATTAGAACGATCATGGGCCAGCGCGGCCGCGTGGTATCGCGGCTCTTCCTAGCATTGCTCTGGATGCTTCGGATTTCCTCGACGGCCCGGTCCAGGGTCGCGGCCATCGCCTCGTGCATCAGCTCAGGCTCGTGACCCTCGACGAAGCAAGGCGTCCAGCCGCAGCCGCGCAGTAATTGCTCCAGTTCCTCGCGCTCGATGCGTGCGAGTATGGTCGGATTGCTGATCTTGTAGCCGTTGAGGTGCAGAATCGGTAGCACCGCTCCATCCGTGATGGGGTTTAGAAACTTGTTGGAATGCCATGCGGTGGCCAGTGGTCCCGTTTCGGCTTCGCCATCGCCGACGACGCAGGCGACAACAAGTTCCGGATTGTCGAACACGGCACCGAAAGAGTGGCTTAGCGAATAGCCCAGCTCGCCGCCCTCGTGGATCGAGCCCGGGCACTCCGGCGAAGCGTGACTGGGAATTCCCCCGGGGAATGAGAACTGCCTGAAGAGCTTCTGGATTCCGGCTTCGTCCTGGCTGATATTGGGATAAATCTCGCTGTAAGTGCCCTCGAGATAAGTGTTGCCCACAACCGCCGGGCCACCGTGGCCGGGGCCGGAAACGTAAATCATATCCAGATCGTATTTTCTGATGACCCGGTTCAGGTGCACGTAAATGAAGTTCTGCCCGGGGGTCGTGCCCCAGTGTCCCAGCAGCATGTGCTTCACGTCCGCGAGGGCAAGCGGCCGCCTGAGCAGCGGATTGTCGTAGAGATAGATTTGTCCGACTGACAGGTAGTTGGAAGCGCGCCAATAGGCGTCGGTCTTGCGCAACTCTTCCGCAGCTAACGTCGTGGTTACTGTTGCCATACTTCACAGTCTTTCGTTTAGGCGCCGATGCGGACAGTGCGACAAACGGGGCCTGCGATGGATGCCAACGCATGCATGCAAAGCTCGACTATAGTCGCACCACCGGCATAATTCGCCCTCGGGCATCGAGAGCGTTGGAACCCATTGCCAGGGCGCCGACACGTTCCGCATCGAGAAAGCGTTGGAAGAAACGCAGGCGACAATGACGAACGCTGCCGCAGGCGGCGGCAGCAATTGACCTCGCGCATCGCCAGGCATTGACTCAGAGCGGGTGCGCCCCCAGTAGCCGACCGGCTTGGGGCGCGCGTTGGTAGACTGGCGCCTGTGCCGCCAGTCAAACCAGCCAGCCGCGCCCGAGCCCGGGTACTCGTCGCCAGCGCCGCATTGCTGGCGACCGCTGCTGTACACGCGGATGCGGAACGTTTGCTTGCCGACCGCCTTGCGTTCCTTTCGGCGGCCGCACTCCTGAAAACCGATCCTGCCGGCTATTCAGCCCAGCGACGGAAGCTCGACGGCTACATCCTTGCGCCCTACATGGACTATGCAACCCTGCAGCAGGACATGGCCACACTCGATGCCAGTACGGCACGCCGCTTCCTGGACGCCGAGGCCACGACCCAGCTCGGCAGCCAATTCCGTCGCGACTATCTCGTGGAGCTCGCGAGGCGTCGTGACTGGCCCGGCTTCCTGGCTTTCGATGACCCGTCAGCGGCCGCGACCACCGTTCTCCGTTGTCTGCGGTTGCAGGCGCTGCTGGAGACGGGCCGCAAGACCGCGGCTCGAAAGGAGCTGACGCAGCTCTGGCCCACGGGCCAAAGCCTGCCCGACGACTGCGATGAGCCCGTTGCCGCCGCGCGCAGCCTCGGCTGGCTGGCCGATGACCTGGTGTGGCAACGCCTGCGCCTCGCCGTGGAGGCGGCGAATACCGGGGTGGCCGGCTATCTGGCCCGCCTGCTGCCCGAGGACGAGCGCGGCGACGGGGAGCGGCTGACCCGGGCCCTGGCAGATCCCGCGGGCACACTCGAGGCCGCGGCGAGCTGGCCGAACACAGCGCCTCACCGGGAGGCGGTGTCCCGCGCCCTCCAGCGCGAGGCGCGGGCGGACGTGGCCAGCGCCATCGGCCACTGGGAGCTGCTGGCTCCCCGCTTCAGCTTCACGGGCGCAGATCGCTCGGCAATCCTCCAGGCTCTCGCCCTATACGCCGCCGTCGCCTACCGCCCGGATGCAGAAGGCTGGTTCGAACAGGTGCCCATGGCAAGCCGCAGCGAACCACTTATGGACTGGCAGTTGCGGGCGGCCCTCGCCACCCAGGACTGGCCTACGGTTCTGAAGATCTGGGATGGACTGCCGGCACCACTGGCGGAAAACTCGCGGCCCCGGTACTGGCGGGCCCGCGCCCTGGCAGGCATCCGGCAGGACACAGAGGCACGTGCCGCCTATGGATTACTGGCCACGGAAGCCAACTTCCACGGCTTTCTCGCAGCCGACCAGCTGGACGCGCCCTACTCGATCTGCCCGCTGGAGATCGGGCCCGATCCCGCCCGCGCCGCGGCGCTGCGCGCCCGGACAGACGTGGCCCGCGCCCTGGAACTGCACGCCATCGGTTGGCGTATCCAGGCAACCCGCGCCTGGGACTTCGCCCGTGCATCCCTGGACGAGCCTGACCGGTTGCAGCTGACACTGCTGGCCAGTGAGCAGGGCTGGCACGACCGGGTCGTATTTGCGCTCAGTTCGGGAGACGACCTGCGCCACTACGCCCTGCGCTTCCCGCTGGCCGAGCGGGAAACGGTCGAGCGCGAAGCCAACCGGAACAGCCTGGATCCCGCCTGGACATTCGCGCTCATTCGCTCCGAGAGCGCGTGGCAGCCTGACGTGCGTTCCGAGGCCAACGCCCTGGGCCTGATGCAACTGCTGCCGGGCACGGGCAAACAGATGGCGCGCCAACTCGGCCTGGACTGGCGCGGCACCAGCATGCTCCTCGAACCGCAAACCAACATCCGGCTGGGAACGCGCTACCTGGCGCAGCAGGCCGCGCTCTTCGATGGCAGGACGTGGCTGGCTACGGCAGCCTACAACGCCGGACCGACGCCGGTTCAACGCTGGCTGGCCCAGCGCGGCAACTTGCCAGCCGACGTGTTCATCGAGACGATTCCGTACCGGGAGACGCGCGAGTATGTGACCCGCGTCGAGGCCTTCAGCGTGATCTACGACTGGCGACTGAATGGCCAGGTGCGGCCGTTGTCGAGCCGGTTGGCGATTCCGGGTGGTGGGGAATCCACAATCCCCGTGCAAGCAAGTCTGCGTCAGGTCGTCTGCCCGAGCCCGCCAGCATCCACATCCGGGGGCCACAAATGAGCACCGAGGTTCCCATCGACCACGTGCGACCGCTGTACCAGTTCTGGCGGCCACGGTACTGGGGCATTTGGCTGTGCGTCGGCCTCCTCCGAATCAACGTGCTGCTGCCCTATCGAATACAGATGGCGGAGGGCCGTGCGCTGGGCGTCCTTCTTTATCACCTGCTGAAGGGCCGGCGTGGCATTGCGGCCGCCAACCTGGCGCTGTGCTTTCCGCAGGCCACCGCCGAAATGCGGCGGCAGATGCTGCACGAGCATTTTGCATCACTGGGCATGACGGTGATCGAGCACACCCTGGCCTGGTGGGCCAGCGACCACCTCGTGCGTCAGCTGGTGGATTTGCGCGGCATGGACAACCTTCAGCGGGCTATGGCGGGTGGCCGCGGCGTGATCCTCCTCACGGGGCATTTCGGCGCCCAGGAATTCAGCGGGCGGGCTTTCGGCCTGTCGTGTCCGACCGCGGCCGGGTTCTACCGCCCAAGCCGCAACCTGCTGCTCGATGAGATCTTCAAGCGTGTGCGCAAGAAGTCGGCGCCGATACTGATTCCTAAGGACGCAGTGCGCCGGGTCGTTCGGTCGCTCCGGCGCGGAATGCCGGTGTGGTACGCGTCCGACCAGAGCTATCGGCGGGCGCAAAGCGCCCTGATTCCGTTCTTCGGCGAACCGGCGATGACCAGCACTGGCCTCAGCGAGCTGGCCCGCCTGGGCAATGCTGCCGTCGTCCCGCTATTGCCGACCCGCCTTCCCAACGGCGACGGCTACCGTCTCGAAATCCTGCCAGCACTGGAGAATTTTCCCGGTTCGAACCCCGAGGAGGATGCCCGCCGTGTCAACGGGATTCTCGAAGCACACATTCGCACGGTCCCCGAGCAGTATTACTGGCTGCACCGGCGCTTCAAGGGGCGCCCCGAGGACTACCCCGATCCCTACGCGCGCTGATTAAATTCAGTTAGAGCGGCAGGGTCCGTTGACATCCTCACTGCCGTACGCATCAAATTCCGCGCAGGTCCGATCCTTTCAGAAGCAGCTGATCAGCGTCCTTCTTGGCCGCGACCTGCTCGTCGCCCGATAAGGCACGCCACGCCCGGCCCTGAGCGCTATCGGGCAACCAACGGAGCGTCATGGAAAAGCGCCACATGTCTTTGCCCTCATGGACGTCCTTGGTGAGCCGCAACCACAAGTCGTAGGGTGACTCGCGGAAACTCACTTCAACGATATTCATCCGGGCATCCATGACCTCGGAACCGTATGACCAACCCGGATACCGGGCGCGCAGCAACTTGAAGTATTTGCGCGCGAACTCGCGGCCTTCCTCCTCGGTCAGAAACCACTGTGAGGCAGTGATATTGCCGATCGTCAGTGTTGAGGGTGTGGTGAGCAGGGATACCTCCGCAATGTCTCCTGGCTTGACCGGCTGCGCGGCGAGGATGATCAGGTTTCCCGTCGTCGTGACCTGCTGACTGGTAGCGGAATCGCGCTGATATCTGCCACCGAGCTGACAACCCATGAAATCGCCGCTGCCGGCATCTGCCAGAACACTGGCCGACAAGGTGAGCGACAGAATGGCGACGATTCGAATGAGCATGACGGGACTCCGGAATATCAATGGAACAGGACCTTTAATGCCAGTGCCCGGCCAGCCGGGACCACTGCAAACCGCCCGTGTCTGGTCAGTGTAGCCGACCACCGATGGTGGTGGAGCGATGGGGACGCAGTACACTCACTATAATGAGCTGATAACAGCGGTGGCCTGTCATGGCGCGATGGACTGACGACCTGGGACGACGGCAATGACAGCCAAACCCGACAACGTGCAATCCGAAACCGGCTCCGGGTTCCACCAGTCACCGCTGCGGATCATCACGGCGACGTCCCTGTTCGATGGTCACGATGCGGCTATCAACGTCATGCGACGCCTGATCCAGGACCGGGGCGCGGAGGTAATTCATCTAGGCCACAACCGCGGCGTTGCGGAAGTCGTTGGCGCCGCCATCCAGGAGGACGCCGACGCGATAGCCGTGAGTTCCTACCAGGGCGGCCACAACGAGTACTTCCGGTACATGGTGGACATGCTCCGGGAGAATGGCGCAGGAAGCATCCGGGTTTTTGGTGGTGGCGGCGGCACGATCACCCAGGCGGAGATCAAGGCCCTCGAGGCTTACGGCGTCGAGCGCATCTATCACCCTCACGACGGGATGGAGATGGGCCTGGCGGGGATGATCGATGACCTGATCGAAAGGGCACGCGCTGCGCGCCGAGCCGATGCGATGCCGGCGACGGTGTCGATCGACAATCCGCTGAGCATCGCCACCGCCCTGTCGGCGATCGAGGATGGCATGCTGTCGGAGCGGGACCGTGGTCGCCTGCAACGGGAGTGGCAGCTGGCAGGCCGCACCCGGCCCGTGCTCGGAATCACGGGCACCGGTGGTGCCGGCAAAAGCAGCGTCACTGACGAGTTGCTGTCGCGTTTTATGCAATATTTCCCCGGGCTGCGGGTGGCAGTGCTGGCGGTGGATCCTACCCGCCGGCGCACAGGCGGCGCGCTGCTCGGCGATCGCATCCGGATGAACAGCCTGCGCAATCCGGGCATCTTCATGCGCTCGATGGCTACGCGGCGGCAGCATCTCGCCACCAGCGCGATCCTTGGCGACGCAGTGCTGTTCCTCAAGGCTGCGGGCTTCGACCTGGTCATCGTGGAAACGGCCGGCATTGGCCAGGGCGACAGCGAGATTGTCGACCTGGTCGACCTTCCGGTTTACGTGATGACGAGCGAGTACGGTGCCGCGAGCCAGCTCGAGAAGATTGACATGCTGGACCTTGCGAGGCTCGTGGTGGTCAACAAGTTTGACAAGCGCGGCGCGGATGATGCGCTCCGCGATGTGCGCAAGCAGTGGCGGCGCAATCACGTCGCGTTCGACACCAAGGACGACGACGTGCCGGTGTTTCCGACCATTGCAAGCCAGTTCAATGACGCCGGCATGACGTGGTTGTTCGCCAGAGTCTGCGCTGCGCTCGCCGAATTGCCGTCCACGGACGCGGCCGCCTGGGATCCAGCGGTCACCGTCACCGAGAAACGGCCGCGCGCGTCGGTTCTGATACCGGCGACCAAGGTGCGCTACCTGGCTGAAATCGCGGAGCAGGGCCGCGGAGTCAATGCCGGCATCGAGACCCTGTGCAAGGCCGCGGCGCGCACCCAGCACCTGCACGCAGTGCTCGTGGATATCGACCCGGAGCATGTGCCGGCGCCGTTCGCACCCTACCCATCAGGCCGGCTCGAGACAGCCGATGATCCTACCTTGCAGTCACTCCGCCAGCGCCACAATGCCGCGCTCGAAGTCCTCGGGCCGGAAGCGCGCCAGCTGCTGGCCGACTGGCCGCGTCGGCTCGAGGGCATCACGGCGGACAAGTACGAGTACTCGGTGCGTGGCCAGAAGTTCGAGGGCGATAACTTCCGCAGCAGCCTGAGCCAGCAGCGGATCCCGAAAATCGCGCCGCCGCGCTTCGACAGCTGGGCCGACCAGCTCCGTTTCCTGATGAAGGAGAACCTGCCGGGGGGATATCCCTATACCGGCGGCGTGTACCCGTACCGGAGCAAGGCCGAGGACCCGATCCGGATGTTCGCCGGTGAGGGCACGCCGGAGCGCACCAACCGCCGTTTCCACTACCTGTCTGGCGGCCGGACGGTGGTCCGGCTTTCGACCGCCTTCGATTCGGTGACGCTGTACGGCGAAGACCCGGCCGAGCGCCCCGACATCTATGGCAAGGTCGGCAACTCCGGGGTGTCGATTGCCACCGTGGACGATGCGAAAAAGCTCTATTCCGGGTTCGACCTCTGCGCGCCGACCACCTCCGTGTCGATGACCATCAACGGACCTGCGGCAGCACTCCTGGCCTTTTTCATCAACGCCGCCATAGACCAGCAGGTTGAAAAACACCTCCGCGAGAAGGGGCAGTGGGCCGACGTCGAGCGGCGAGTCGGCGAGTGCTTCAGTGGCCGACGACGGCCAACCTATGCCGGCGCGCTGCCGGCGGGCAATGCCGGGCTCGGCCTCGGCCTGCTCGGCGTGTCGGGCAGCGATGTTGTCGATGCCGAAACCTACGCGCGAATCAAGTCCGCAACACTGCAAGCCGTCCGCGGCACCGTACAGGCCGACATCCTGAAGGAAGATCAGGCGCAGAACACCTGCATTTTCTCCACCGAGTTTGCGCTGCGGGCGATGGGCGATATCCAGCAGTACTTTTCGGACAACGGCGTCCGTAATTTCTACAGTGTTTCGATCAGCGGGTATCACATAGCCGAGGCGGGCGCTAACCCGATCTCACAGCTCGCGTTCACGCTGGCCAATGGATTTACGATCGCCGAGTACTACCTGGCGCGGGGCATGAGCATCGACGACTTCGCCCCTAACTTGAGTTTCTTTTTCAGCAATGGCATGGATCCGGAGTACTCGGTGATCGGCCGCGTGGCCCGGCGCATCTGGGCCCGCGCAATGCGCGAACGCTACGGGGCGAGCGCGCGCAGCCAGATGATGAAGTACCACATTCAGACGTCCGGCCGCAGCCTGCATGCCCAAGAAACCAGCTTCAACGACATCCGCACGACGCTGCAGGCCTTGTACGCGATCTTCGACAACTGCAATAGCCTGCACACCAATGCCTTCGATGAGGCGGTGACGACGCCGACGGAAAACTCGGTCCGGCGGGCCGTTGCCATCCAGCTGATCATCAACCGCGAACTGGGACTGAATTACTGCGAGAACCCGTTGCAGGGGTCGTTCATCATCAATGAACTGACCGACCTTGTCGAAGAGGCGGTCTATACGGAGTTCGACCGGATCAGCGAGCGTGGCGGGGTGCTCGGTGCGATGGACACCATGTACCAGCGCGGGAAGATCCAGGACGAGAGCCTGTACTACGAGCGTATAAAGCACGATGGCAGCCTGCCGCTCATCGGCGTCAACACGTTCCTTCCCGACAGGGGACGCGTAGACGAGAGCCCCACGCTGGAACTGATCCGGGCCGAGGAATCCGAGAAGCAGGACCAGATCAGGGCCGTCCTGCAGTTCCAGGAACGGCACCGCGATGACGCCGGGGCTGCCCTTCGGAGCCTCAAGGACGTGGCGAGCGCCAGGGGGAACCTCTTCGAGGAACTCATCGAGACCGTCAAGGTCGCTTCCCTCGGGCAGATTTCTGCGGCGCTGTACGCGGTCGGCGGCGAATACCGGCGCAACATGTAGGGCGCTTACCGGGTGGGCAATACACTGATCGATGCTGCCGGCACCGCGCATCGGGTCGCCGAGGGGCAAGTTCGCATCGTGAGTCTCGTGCCGAGCATCACGGAATGCCTTTGCGACCTTGGACTCACCGACAGCCTCGTGGGGAGGACCGGTTTCTGCGTTCACCCCCGGGCACGCGTGCTTGGCATCGAGAAGGTCGGCGGCACGAAGGACGTGGACATCGAAAAGATCCGCGCGCTGAAGCCGACCCACGTGGTGCTGAACATTGACGAAAATCTCCGCGAAGTTGCCGACAAGCTGGCGGTCTTCGTGCCCGGGGTTGTAGTGACCCACCCGCTGTCTCCGCATGACAATCTTGATCTCTACGCGCTGCTCGGCGGGATCTTCAACCGGGACGCGCAGGCGGCTGAACTGGGCCGTGCGTTACGGGCGGAATTCGCGGCACTCGAGGCGTTGCCGGACCTGCCGGCGCGGCGGGTGCTGTACCTGATCTGGCGCAAGCCGTGGATGACCATCAGCCGCGACACGTATATTTCCCGGATGCTGGCCCTCGTCAACTGGCAGACCTTCCCGGCCACGGCGACCCGCCGCTATCCTGAGTTGCAACTCGGGGAAGCCCGCGGCCAGGCGGACCTGGCTCTCCTCAGCAGTGAACCCTACCCATTCCGCAAACAGCACCTGTCGATCGTCGGGGGCGAACTCGGCCCAAACACCGGCGTGCACCTTGTCGAGGGCGATATGCTGTCGTGGTACGGCAGCCGCGCAATCCCCGGCATCCGCTACCTTCGCGAGCTGGCCCAACGACTCAACGGCGCGGCTTCAGGGGACTGATAGCCCCCGGGCAGCGTATCGCCATGGACGATTTTGGCCCCTTGCAGGGCTGCTGTTGGCCCTGTACTCGGGTGCTGGAGTGGCGCCTAATGGCTGCTTGAACATCCGGGCGTCAGACCGCAAGTGGCCACCGTCCAACGTCAACACAGCCCAGTATCCGGCGTCGGCGTGTTCCTGCTCGGCATCACGCTGGCCTTGGGCGGCTGCGCGATGAGCTACCAGGAACCTCCCTATGCCGTGCTTCACCGGTCCGGCGGCGTGGAGTATCGCCAGTATGAGCCATACCTGATTGCCGAGACCGTGGTGGCTGGTTCTGAGGATTTTGACAGCGCAGGCACAGAAGGCTTCCGCCGACTGTTCAAGTACATCACCGGTGCCAATACCGGCCAAGCGAAAATCGCCATGACGGTACCGGTATCCCAGGCCGCGCCGAGCGAGAAGATCGCCATGACGGTGCCGGTTCAGCAGGTCAATTCAGCCAGCGGCTGGCGCATCGCGTTCATGTTGCCGAAGCAGTACACCCCCGACAACGCGCCGGCACCCACGGATTCGCGCGTACGCGTCGTGGCCATCCCGGGCAAGCTGACGGCGGTCCTGCGCTATTCGGGCCGCTGGACGGAAAGTAATTTCCTGACCAAGCGCGATGAGTTGGTGCGGATCCTGGCCGCAGCTGGCATCAAGCAATTGACCGAACCCCGGCTCGCGCGCTACAACGCGCCGTTTTCCCTGCCGTTTTTACGGCGCAATGAAGTCCTGATCGACGTGAACAAGGTGCCGGACCAGGCTTCGGACCCCGCGTCCCCGAGCGCGATGCCAAGCGGGCGCTGAAGATCGGCGTCGTGCCGACGGCGATCCACGCGGAGCTGCTCCCGGTCTCAGCCTTCCATGCGCCTGGAGAAATCCCACGAGGTCAGCCACGCCGGCTCGATGCGGATCGCCACCTCGTCGTGTTGCCGCGCCATCAACCAGCGCGCGAAGCCGGAGTTCCGGCCGTGGAGATACCGATCAATAAGTCGCAGCAACACTGGCGGTCCATCAGTGCCGGACAACGTGGCGTTGCCCTGGCCGCGCACGCCGCGATACGGTGGCGTATCCCCGGCAATTTCGAAGGCACAGCGTGGATCCTGTTCCAGCAATCCGACCAGCCTGGCGCTGCGCTGCGTGGCGCACCAGATGACACCGCTGTCGTAGAGGAACCAGAGCGAGCACAGCAGCGGGGCACCGTTGTCCGACAAACAGGCGAGCCGCACCGGGATCTCGCTTCGCAGGAGGAATTCCCCCATCTGGTCCGCGGACCAGGCGCTGGTCGATCGTATGATCGGTTCTTCCATGGTGGTTCCCAATTGGGTCAGCGACCAAGCATCGAAAGCAGTGCTTCGCCCAGCTCCGGGTGACGGAACGGGTACCCCAGTGCCTGCAAATGCGTCGGCAACGCTCGCTGGCCGCCCAGCACCATGGCCGCCCGTTGCCCGAAGAAAAGTTTTACCAGGAATGATGGCGCGGTGAATAGAGCCGGCCGGTTCAGGTTCCGCGCCAGCAACCCGGTGAATTGCCTATTGGTCACCGCTTGCGGCGCAGTCATGTTGAAGGGGCCGCTGGCCTGCGGGTGCTCGAGCAGCATCAGCAGGGCGGCAATGTAGTCAGCCAGCGCAATCCAGCTCATCCACTGTGTGCCGCTGCCGAGGCGCGCGCCCAGCCCGAGGCGGAATGGCAACAGCATGCGGCTGAGGAAGCCACCGGCAGGGTCCAGAACCAGGCCGGTGCGCAGCAGGCAAACGCGCACACCATCGCTTTCGGCACCGAGCGCGGCGACCTCCCAGTCGTGGCACAGTTGCGCCGCGAAGTCCGTTGCGGGCAGTGCTGTCTCGTCCATCGGGGTGTCACCGGAATCTCCATAGATACCAATCGCCGATCCGCTGAGCAGAACAGTTGGTTTCTGCCGGGCCCGGGCGATTGCCCCGACCAGTTGTTGCGTCACCCGCACCCGGCTGTCCCGCAGGCGCTGCTGGCGTGCCGCAGTCCACGGCGCATCGACGATCGGTTCACCACAGAGGTTGATAACCGCATCGAACGTTTCATCGGCACCCCAGTCGGTGAGGGACGCCAGTGCGCGTACCCGCTGGCCACACTTTGCCGGGACCAGGTGCGGAGAGCGACTCAGGACTGTGACGTGATGGCTCGCGGCAACCAGCGCGGCGCACTGCGGACGGCCGATGAACCCTGTGCCGCCGGTGAGCAGGATCTTCATGTGGACATCCTAGTTTATTCGCGTATCGGCTGGGTTTCGAGAGGGGTTGCGGGCCGTGACGTGCGGGCGCACCCTGTAGGTCGTCAATGCGCGCGTGAAACTAAGGAGATTTCCATGAGCTTTTTCGGCAAGATCCTCGAGAAGCTGGGTATCGGCAAGGCGGCCGCGGCACCGGCGCCCGCCCCGGCAGGTCCCCGGATGGCCCCCACAGGGCCGTCGGCGGCTCCGTCCGCTCCCCCGCCGCCGAAGCCCATCGCCGTCGTCGACGTTGTCGCGCAACTGGAAAAGCTAGCCGCGGCGAATCCACAGAAGCTCAACTGGAAGACCTCGATCGTCGACCTGCTCAAGCTCCTCGACATCGACAGCAGCTTGACGGCTCGCAAGGAACTTGCCGTCGAACTCGGTTGCCCGGCCGCGAACATGGGCGACTCAGCCAGCATGAACATCTGGCTGCACAAAGCAGTGCTGAAGAAGATCGCCGACAACGGCGGCAACGTGCCAAAGGACCTGCTGGACTGAAGCG
>JBDSWH010000009.1:0-5276 GCA_039926785.1 Gammaproteobacteria bacterium | reverse complement strand
CGGGGCCAGCCATCGTGATAGTCCCGGAGTAGCGCAGGGAGTGATTCGAGCAGCGCCGTGTACAGGGCCGCCACCCGGTCGGGGTCCGCAAAGATGTCGGCCGGCAGGGGCGAGACTTCCGGGTCGGTGAGGGCCTCGATGGCAAAACACAGGCGCGCGCTGTCCGGGTCAGTCACCACGCCGAAGTCGCCGGCGAAGGAACCGGTGACGAGGAGGCGACGGTCTTCAAGAGCGCACTCGGGGTCCGTGAGGGCGTACATGCCGAACAAGCCATCCTCGTCGAAGTGGTTGTTGGTTACCCACGGTACCGTTAGATGGGCCTCGGGGCTATCAAGGTAGGCGAATACGGTGGCCGTCGAGGTGTCGCGCCGGAGCGCGGGTGGCGACTGGTTGTTGGGCCAGTGTGAGAGCGTCAATAGTGTGGAAGGCAGCGGGGCGCCGTCAACGACGATGTTCGGCAGTTGGCGCGCGGCGGCGTAGGGCACAAAGCGCGCGGCGGTTGGCAGCGCCTGCGACAATCGAAGTGGCGTCAGAGGCGGCGTGCGATCAGGCACCCGAGCCACGCCACGACACTGAGCAGGACCACACCCATCAGCAGGTACTGCGGGGCCGCAATGTACTCGGCGCCCGGTGCCACGGCCTCCGGGACGACGGCGCGAAACAGGTACCAGATGGCGCCAACCACCGCGGGGATCAGCGTGGGCCAGAGGGCGATGCCCTGCCCTTTGCCGGCCCGGTTCGCGGCCCGGAGCAGCAGCCCCGCAACGAGACCGCCGATCAGCATGGGGACCAGGTTGATGCCGAAGACCGCGACGAGCGTGTCGGTACGGGTGCCGAAGACAATCAGCGCAGCCACCGAAGCCGCCACCGGCAACAACAGCATGCTGAGGAGGTTGATCTTGCCGTAGCTCGTCATCGAGTCGCTCCTGGCCGTGTTCAGGGCCGTGTTCAGGGCCGTGTTCAGATTACCATCCGGAATTCGTCCTCGTCAGCGGGCCAGCCGCCGGCGTAACAGTAAGCCTCCAGCACGGCCAGCCGTCCACCGCGAAGCTGGAGCAGGAATTCGGCCTGTTCTGCCAGCCGGGGGTGTGCCGCCAGCACCGGCCGCAACCGGGGCGCGTCAGAAGCGTCCAAGGCCGGGGCCAGGGCGGGGACCTCGTCCGGGACGGCAATGCGGGTGACAAAACCCACCCCGCTGTGGATCCGGGACAGCACGGTCGCCCGGACCAGCTGGGCCCGCAGGCTGGCCAGTTCGCCGCCCTCGCCCTTCAGGATGGCGTCGAGCACGGTGCGCTCGAGCCGTGAAAGCGGGCCGGGACCGTCGGTGGCGCCGGGCCGCTGGGGCGTGGATTGCTGCATGGTGTCCTCAGTCTAGCCGATCGGTGCCGGGCTGCCGGCGCCACGGCGGCGCAAACCACCAGACGAGCGCCACGCCCGCGCCGAACGCCGTGTACACCAGGCCGAACACCCAGGCGTCGGCCCGGTAGAAGAGCAGCCGGTACAGCCAGGTCTGGATGAAGGAGTCGGCGTAGCCCGTCTCGCCGACGCTGGCCCGCAGGGCGCTTTCGAGGGTGGTCAACGGGCATTCAATGCCGAACCAGGCCTGGACGACGACGACGCCGATCGCCGCCAGGTGTGCGTAGCGGAATCCGGGATGCCGTACCCACCTCCAGCCCCGGCCCAGACCTACGAGAATCAGCGCAAAGCCGATGACCACGAAACCCACGAATAGCGCGTGGATGACGAGAACCAGGTCGGCGAGGGCGCGCATCACTGTAGGCCGGATGGGGGCCGGACGGCGCCAGCGGCTCAGGCCGCCAGCTTGAGTCCCACGATCCCGGCGACGATCAGGCCGATGGAGACCAGGCGCAGGGCGTTGGTGGGTTCGGCAAAAAGCAGGATGCCGAGGATGGCGGTGCCGACGGCGCCGATGCCTGTCCAGACGGCGTAGGCAGTGCCGACAGGAATCGTGCGGAGGGCCAGGGCGAGCAGCCACGTGCTGGCCACAAGCGCGACCAGTGTCAGGGCACTCGGCAGCACCCGGCTGAAGCCGTCGGTGTACTTGAGGCCGATCGCCCAACCGATCTCGAGCAGTCCGGCAATCACGAGAATCGTCCAGGCCATCCGGCTCTCCCGCATTGCGGCTTTATGTATAATTTCAGCCGTGCTTAAGGTTGCGGCGACTATAGTCGGCAGCACTAAGAATCCGCCCCGACACCCATAAAAAGAATAACAACAATGGCAACCTCCAAGGACATCGGGGTGCAAATCCCCGCCGACCAGGACGTGGACTTCGCCGGCTACGATCCCTACATCGTGGCCATCACGGCGAATGACCGCCCCGACGTGACTGGCAGCCCGTCGACCGCTCCCGGCGAGACGACTGAAAGCCGCAAGGTTCAGTTGATGGCGTGGCTGCGCCAGAACGGCGCCTGATCCAGCTAGATTCGAACCTCTGATCCTGCCTTCGGAGCGCTTACGGGCTTCCGAAGGCGTCCTGTGGCCAAGGCCGCGGCGGCGGCACACCTGGTCCGGATACCGGTTTCCCGGTGGGGGCTTTGAAGGACCAATTCCCCCACCGGGTTTCCGGTTAGCTAGCCGATCAAGGATTTACCGGGCAGGGGAAGGTGTTGTTGCAGACTCCCGATGGCCCTGGAGGGGCTGCCAGCAGCTGCCGGAACAACGTGGTGTCCTGGGCATTGACGGACCCGTTGGCATTGATGTCGGCCTTGTTGTACGTGGGTGCCACGCTGGGCTGACCGAGTTGCTGGCGGTACAGCGTGGTGTCCTGGGCGTTGGTGGAATTGTTGTTGTTCAGGTCCCCGTCGCAGCGATTGCCGAAGCCGTCGCCGTCGGAATCGACCTGGGTGGCGTTGGGCAGCGTGCGGCAGTTGTCGAGGGCATCGACGACGCCGTCGCTGTCCGTGTCGACGGACGGGGCGAAGACGAAGTAGCTCGCGTCCGCCAGCGCGGGGTCACTCGCGCAGGGTGTGGTGCCCAATTGCGAGCCCCGGCCGAACAGGTAGCAGCCATCGACCCCGACGACGGTGGGCTGTTTCGACAGGATGATGAAGCGGGGGTTTGGTACCAGGAACCACAGGTCGTAGACGCCCATGACCGCGTCGCAACCGCCACCGGCCGCAGCAGTGGCGACCCCGCGCGGACCGCCGAGGCTGACGTCGTCGGCCGGATTGGGCGGATCCTGGGGGTTGCCGTTGAACGAGCGGTTCATGCAGTTGGCGTTACCGCCGATGTTGTAGGCCGTCATGGGGCTCTCGAACAGCCCATTGAGGCCCAGATCCACGTTGGAGCAGCCATTCACGTTGACGGTGGCGAGGAACGTGCCTTCGTAGCACGTATAAGTTGCGGCGGTCGTGGTGGAGGTCGTGGGCGTCACCGCCAGGTTCGTCGTCCGGAAGCTCAGCACCGTTGTGCCACTGGCATTTGAGCCATTGAACGCGGTTTGCCACAGAAGTCCCGTGCCGGTCATCGTCGTGCCGTTCCAGTCCCAGGTGGCGGCGCCCGCGGTCTGCACTGTAGTGGCGATGTTGTTGGCCACGACGAAGGAGTTGGTTGGGTTGTAGCAGGGCTGCTTGAACGGGGCTGCCGCCGGGCAACCCTGGGCAGTGCCCGACTTGAAGAACTGCGCCGCATGGTTGCCGTTTGGAGCGCTGCGGGAGTGGATGGCGACGAGCACGTACGGGGCGGCGCTCGCGGTGCCCCACGCGGCCAGCAGCGATGAAGTGGCGATAGCGGCCGCAATGAGCCTCGAAAATAGCGTCTTCATATCAGGTAATCCCCCAGTAAAGACTGTTGCCGATGTTTTGTATCTATATAGACGACGAAGGACGATCCCGGAACGTTTCTTCAGGAACATTGCGTATTCCCTGATCGCTTCTTTGACCGGAGTGTACGCCCGCGGGAACCCCGCGCAAGCCGTCCGGTGACTACGGCGGCTGCAATTACGGAGAATTCCGCGAGGTGGTCGCTTGTCATAATCGATTGGTTGGATGGAGCGCCGCGCGCCGCGCGCGCCTGACCGGCTTACCAGCGAGCGGTTTGCTAGTTGCCGCCGGTCCCTTCATTGGGGTTCGGCGGTGCCACCGGGAGGGGCACGACCACTCCACTGATGAAATCCTGTCCCTGTTGTTCCACTTCTGGGTCGAGGTTTGCGCCCCGATGCGAAAAGATGATGGCAAAGCCCAGGCTCGGCCGTGTGGGGTGCCGGCAGTACAGTGAGTAGATCTGCAGCTTCTGAGGCTCTCGCTTGAACAGGGGGATTCTTGCCTTCTTGTCTTCCGCCGTCCCTTGGTACTTCACGCATGGATACCCACGCGCGTCCGTGTACTCAATCGTCTCGTCAATTGTCGTGAAGCGATCCGGCGACGTGTCCTTATCGATACCTTGCTTGATCAGTGCCACAAATTCCTCACTGCTCGCGGTCTCTCCGAGCGCGAACGCGAGCACGCTTGCCACATAACTTTCGCTTGAAGTAGCGCCGTGGCGCGCAAAGGTCCACCCATCAGGAGACGACTGGATTTCCCCGGCGGGACGGGTTGCGAAGCACACCAGCCGACGATTGGAACCAATAGAGCAAACAGGTACGCATAGTGTTTAGCTTGCATTGAGTTTCACTACCACCCCGGTTCCGCATGAGCGGCCACGTTTAAACGAGGTCCGGGCCAAAAGGCGACGACATCATTACGGAAGCTTGAATTTGCGAGTCGAACGAAGGGGCCAGATCGACGTGAAATGTGCGCCCCCTACCAGCCGAAACGCGGCTGAAACTCCCCGAACAATGCCTCGGCCCTCCAGAACAGTCTTGATGCGTCGAAACGAATGCTTGGGATCAGGCGTCAGCACGAACAGGTTGATCTCTTGGTCACTTACGTCGTACCCGTCGAGCTCAACAGCGTCTCCCAGCACAGCCTTGAGTTCGCTCTGGATGGCTGAAAGGAACGTTTCGTCTGCTAGAGACTTACGCCAAAACTTGATCACGAGCTGGTATTCCATTTGGGATTGTCGGGCCTAACGTTCTCAATCTGCCGCCGGCCGATATTGCCCTGTATGCTGGGCAATACCTTGACCAGCGATGACGCTGATACCACCGATGGCTTCACCGTCTAGCCCGATGGCTAGATGAATGCTTGGGTCTGCGTTATTTGTAATCGCAAACCAGTTCTCCGCGTCCACGTCCGTGTACGGGTACGGAAACATGCCAGTGAGATTCCGCCAAACGTTTCTATTGTGGGCCTGAAGAACAAGGGATCCCTTGT
>JBDSWH010000008.1:0-3431 GCA_039926785.1 Gammaproteobacteria bacterium | reverse complement strand
GTGGGGACCAGCAGGGCTACGAGGCCGGGCTGCAGGCGTTCATCAAGGAATTCCCGGATCGCTCCAAGTACCGCTACCAGCTGCTCGACTTCTACCGCGGGCTGGGCCGGCTGGACGATGAGGAGCGCCTGCTGCGTGAGCTGGTCGCGGCTGATCCCGAGAACCAGCCGATCAAGGTGCGTCTCGCCACCCGGTTGGTGCGGAAGGGCGATACGGCCGGTGCCGAGCAGCTCCTGAAGGACAACCTCGCCAGGTACCCGGACAGTGCGGAACTGCGCATCGCCCTGGGCGACTTCTACCGGGCCACCAAGCGCTCGGCGGAGGCCATGGCGACCTACCGACAGGTGGCAGCCCAGTGGGCGGATACCACCCCGGAAGGCCTCCAGGCCCGCAATCGCATCGTGGCCCAGCACGCGGTCGGCGGCGACATCCAGCAGGCCCGCGCCGACATCGACGCCATCCTCAAGGCGGCCCCGGACAACTCAGAGGCGCTGCTGAGCCGGGCCACCTTCGCCTTTCTGGATCGCAAGTACGACGACGCCATCGCCGATCTGCGCACCGTGCTGCGCCGGGAACAGTCCTCGGATGCCGCCCTCCTATTGGCCCGCTCTTACGTGGGGGCGGGCGACCTCGTGGTTGCGAAGGACACGTACCGGACCCTGCTGGACAGGGATCCTGGCAATGCGCTGGCTGCCAGGGAGCTGGCGGTGCTGCTCTCGGATCAGGGGGACGCCGCCGCGGCCTCCGAGATCCTGCGCAGCTTCCTTGCGATAAAGCCGGGCGACGCCGAGGCGTCTGCGGCGCTGGTGCAGAACCTGCTGGTTTCGCGGGACATGGCCGCCGCGGAAGCCGAGGCTAACCGGGCGATCGAGCGCGCGGCGGGCACCGCGCTGGCGGAGCAGCAACTAGGCCAGGTGCTTCAGGCAAAGGGAGACAATACCCAGGCTCTGGCGCGTTACCGGGCCATACTGGACAAAGACCCCACCCAGATTGCGGCGCTGGAGGGACTGGTGGCGATTCTGCTGGAGAGCAACCGGGCCGCCGAGGCTGTCGATTACCTCAAGCGCTATCCCACGGAAAACGCGGAGACCAGCCTGCTGCTGGGCAAGGCCTACGTCTCGCAGGGCAACATAGAAGCCGCGCGCGCTGTCCACGAAGCATCGATCCGGCAGGCGCCTAAGGACGCGCGCCCCTACATCGCACTGGCCGCCCTCGCGCCCACGTATTCAGCGGACCAGCTGGCGGCCCTGGAGCGGGGCTGGAAAGCGGTTCCGGGCAACCTGACCATCGGGGCGTTCCTCGGGAGTTTGCTGGAACGAAAGGGCAAGGTCGCCAGCGCGATCAGCGTGTATGAACGAGTCATTGCGGAGAATCCGGGTGCGCCCTTGGCAACCAACAACCTAGCCTCGCTGCTGCTGGACCAGGGTAAGGACAAGGCCAGCCTGGCCCGCGCGCTGAAGCTGGCGAAGACGTTGGAAAAATCCGCGGACCCCATCATGCTGGACACGTTGGGTTGGGCCTACTTCCGCAATGACGACGTCGCCAATGCCGTGCGCACCCTGGAGCGTGCCGTGGCGGCGGACGGCAATAGCGGGCTGCTGCAGTACCACTTGGGCAAGGCTTACGCGGCTGCCGGTAACACGGTCAGTGCGCGGCAGCACCTCAAGCTGGCCCTGGAGAAAGGTGGCGACGAGGCCGCCTTCGCGGCGGACGCCCGCGCCGTGCTGGGCACCCTCGGCAGTTAGTCCAAGCGGCAGATAGGCCAATCGGCAGCTGGCCACAGAGGAGTCAGGGCAGCTTGGCGTAGTCCGGCAGCTTGACGCCGTAGTCACCGGCGCGGACCAGGTACAGGAAGCTCCGCGGGTGGAGCTGGTGGTACACCCGCGCGATCTCGTCGTTGATCATCGCGGAAGTCGCCTCCGGCACGGCCTTGCGCATGCGCTGGCGCAGGACGCGGAGTGGCGTGGTGCCGTCCATGTGCGAATAGATCACCTTCGAAAGCGGCGTGGACAGGATCTGCAGTGCGCCCTGCGAATCCGCGTATCGGATGACCCGGCCCGGCACCATCTCGGCCGCGACCTTCGGGGCGTTCCCATGCAGGGAGCCGAAGGAGCGTAGCGCCAGGTTCTCGTCCCGCAGACTGGCGCCCTGGTCGCTGTGCCGCCCCAGGAAGAATTCGTGCTTGCGCCGGGTGCCGATGAACTGCTCGGCCAGGGCTTGGCGCCGGGGCAGGTCCAGCGTCGCCAGATACTCCCTCACGGCACTGTCGGTGACGTGGTTCAGCGGATCGTAGGCGTCGGCGTCGTGGGCAAAACTCAGCAGGTGCAGACCGGCGCATTTGGCCAGCGCATACGCGCCGGGCACGTCGAAGCACCGGTCCTGGCTGTGCAGCAGCAGGTCGTACAGGCCGGCATCCCCAAGCCCTTCGGCGTCGATCTCGCTTTTCCACCCAGCCAGATCCCGGATGAAACCGTTGGACGGGGGCAGGGCGTCGAGCAGCCGGCGTGTCATCTGTACCTTTTCCTGCATACCAATGCCCTCGGGCAGGTAAGTCTTCAGCAGGGCCTGCATGTCGTAGACCACCTGCCGCCCGTACTTGCCGTAAAGCATCAGGAAGATGCCGCCCTGGTCCTTGAGCACGGCCTTGAGGGCCTGCAGCCCGGCCTCCGTCGATTCCAGGTGGTGCAGCACGCCGCAGCACTCGATGTAGTCGAACTTGCCGAGCTTGAGCTCCGGCAACTGCATGATCGAGGCGGTGACCCAGGTAATGTTGTCGAGTCCGCGGACCCTGGCCCGGGCTTCCGCGACCTGGCGGGCGGCGGTGGACATGTCCAGGTAGACCACTTCCGCGTCGTAGTCACGCAACTGTTCCGCCATGAAGATGGCGGTGTCGCCGGTGCCGCCGCCAGCCACCAGGCAGCGAAAGCCCTTGCGGAAGTCCATCTGCCCGCGGAAGCAATGGTGGTTGATCAGCAGCAGGTTGCCGGACACGGCGTGCCACAGGCGGCGCTTCTCGTCAGCGGGGTCCCGGGGCGGGTAGGGAAAGGCTTCGTACTGCTGTTTGACGGCCTCGAGGTAGGGCGTTTCCGACATGGGTGGGTCCGGCCGGCGACCGCGCCGTTAAGTAACAAGATGATAGCAGACCGGCCTCCCGGCCCGGGATGACGGCCCGGGTCTACGGTCGGGGTTCACGGCCCGGGTTCACGGCCCGGGTTCACAGTCCTCGCCGCCGGAATTGACCGGCTCTGGCCCCGCGCCGACAATACGCGGGCGGATAACAACCAGAGGAAGTGTAAATTCCCCATGCGCATCGCCAATCAATGCGTCGTCGGCCTCCAGTACACGCTGACCAGCGACACCGGCCAGGTTCTCGATCGCTCGCCCGAGGGCCAGCCGCTGGAGTACGTGCACGGAGCGGCCGGCATCCTGCC
>JBDSWH010000007.1:0-11454 GCA_039926785.1 Gammaproteobacteria bacterium | reverse complement strand
CGTCTCCGGCGATGCCGACCTGTTGACCCTCGGCAGCTTCCAAAACATCCGCATCCTCGCACCACGCGACGCGCTGGCCATGCTCGCGGAACGCTGCGGCTGAGTCAGGCTACCAGCTAACACCTAGCTGTCCACACCGAGCGCCTGTCCGGGACCACTACGGCAACGTGACTGGCTACGATCTGGCTACGCTGAAGATCGGCAACGGAGAGCACCCGCTCGCAAGTTGCTGATTAGGTTGCGCGCCCGGAGAGATTCGAACTCCCGACCCTCAGGTTCGAAGCCTGATGCTCTATCCAGCTGAGCTACGGGCGCTGCAATTCTTGATCGCGCGTGAACGCGCTCCTACCGGCGGGCGGCCATCATTTTCATGAAGCCCTCGAAGCCGGTGCCGTAGTCCGTCAGCACGGGCGCACAGTCCGCGTGTCCCTCCACGGCTTTCCACCAGGTCGCGAGGCGGCCGCTCTCGGTGGGATCCACGATGCCGAAATTACCGGCGGCGAGAATGACCTTCATCATCTTCGTGGTGGTGCTAAGCGCGCAGTCGCCCAAGGTCGGGGCGTTGGCAACACAGAACGGGCCGCTGCCCATCGCGTGCTCGGCGTAAGCGTAGGTCTTCAGGATCTCCTGCCCAGCCTTCTCCACCACGGCGGCGTCCCGCTTCGTGGGGTCGACCTGCCGGAACAGCGGGCTCACGGCGGCGGCAATGTACAGGTCGACGATGCGGGCTATCAGGCGCGTCCGGGCCCGTTCGATCGGGTCCTTCGGCAGTCCAGGCTTCTGGGGGTACACGTCTTCCAGGTAGTCGCAGATGATCGTGGACTCGCCAATTCCCTGCCCGTTCACGTCCAGGGTCGGCATCTTGCCGATCGGGTTCAACTTCAGGTACTCGGGGCTCTTGATGTTGCCGCCGATGGCGTCCATCAGGGGCAGGTCGACGCCCTTGATCTTCGCATACATGACGACGCGGGCAACGTAGGGCGAGGCGATGGCACCGTACAGCTTCATGGGACTTTTCCTTGGTTCAGGTAAGTGCAGAGACGTCGAAATCGCGGACCACGCTGTCCGCGCGGAAGATCTTCAACAGGATTGCCACGCGCATCCACATGCCGTTGCGCTCCTGTCGCCAGTAGACGGCGCGCGGGTCATCGTCGACCGCGGGCGCGATCTCGGGGCCACGCGGTAGCGGGTGCATGATCACGGCCGACGGCTTCATCCGCTGGACGTTCTCCGGTGTGATGCTGTAGTCGACGTAGTCAACGGTGCCCGTCTCGCCCGCGGTGTCCCACTCGGACTGCATGCGCGTGACATAGATCGCATCCAGCGTGGGCAGCACGTCGGCCAACTTCGCCTGGTCCACGAAGGGAATGTTGTTCTCCTTCAGATGCGCCTTTATGTCGGGCTCCAGCGCGAACTGCTCCGGTGCAATGAGCACGAGCTGGACGTCACGGTAGTTCTTCATCAGGTAGCAGAGGGAGCGAACGGTGCGGCCGCGCTTCAGGTCGCCCATCAGGCCGATCACCTTGCCGTCGATGCCCCCGTGCTCCTCGAAGCTGCGGTCGAGGGTGTAGATGTCGAGCAGGGCCTGCGTCGGGTGCTGGTCCTGGCCGCTGCCCGCGTTGATGATCGGCACGGGCCGCGGAATGCGGTTCATCAGCTCCGCCGCCCGGGCCGCCTCGCCGGAGCGCGGCGTGCGCATCACGATCACGTCCACGTAGGAACTGAAGGTCCGGAGGCTGTCCTCGAAACTCTCCCCCTTCACCTCCGATGAGGTGGCCGGGTCCCGGATCTCGCTGGTCCGGATGCCGAGCACGTGGCACGCATTATTAAATGACAGGAAGGTGCGGGTCGACGGCTGCACGAAGTAGAGCATTGCGCGCCGGTCCGGCAGCAAGCCGAGCAGCAACCGGGCACCGTCGGGGTGCTTGGCCAGGAGGCGAACCCGGGTGGTGAGCTCGCACAGGTCGTCGAGCTGGGACCGGTCGAACACGCGGGGGTCGATCACGTGGAACAGCGGGGTGGCCTCCGGCTGGCCAGTTGGCGGCATGGTGGTTCTTTCGCGGGTTTTCAGCCGGCGCGAATGATAGCAGTGTCGCCCGCTCGTATAGTGGGCGGCATGGCATCGGGTGAATCACGGGTGGTCGTGGTGGGCGGGGGTTTTGCGGGCCTCTGGGCGGTCCGTGCCCTGCGCAACGCGCCCGTAGCGGTTACCCTGGCGGACCGCACCAACCACCACCTCTTCCAGCCGCTGCTCTACCAGGTCGCGACCGCGGGGCTGGCGGCGCCGTCCATCGCCGCCCCGCTCCGGTTCGTGCTCCGCCGACAGCGCAACGTCACCGTTTTGCTCGCCGACGTGGAGCGGCTGGCCGTGACCGAGCGCGTCGTCTGGGCCGGGGGCCAACCGCTGGAGTACGACCACCTGGTGCTGGCCACCGGCGCCACCCACGCCTACTTCGGCCATCCCGGATGGCAGGCGGATGCGCCGGGCCTGAAGACGCTGGATGACGCGCTCGCCATCCGTGGCCGGATTCTCACCGCGTTCGAACGTGCTGAACTGGAGCCCGATCCCGCTGCCAGGCAAGCCTGGCTCACTTTTGCCGTCATTGGTGGCGGGCCCACGGGGGTCGAGCTGGCCGGCACGCTGGCCGAGATTGCCCGGCACACGTTGGCGCGGGAATTCCGCCGGATCGATCCGCGCTCGGCACGCGTTCTGCTGGTCGAGGCCGGCCCGCGGGTACTGAGCAGCTTTCCGCCAGCCCTGTCCGAGCGCGCCAGGGCGCAGCTGGAGCACCTCGGCGTCTCGGTGTGGCTGGGCAAGCCGGTCACGGCGCTGGGCGCTGGCTATTTTGAGGTCGGTACGGAACGCGTGGCGGCGCGCACCATGCTGTGGGCCGCAGGCGTGCAGGCGTCGGCGCTCGGCGCGCAGTTGCGTGACCAGGCGGGTGCACCGCTTGATCGTGCCGGCCGGGTGCAGGTGCTGCCGGACCTGAGCGTGCCGGGACGGCCGGAGATCTTCGTGGCGGGGGACCTTGCCGCGCTGACGGACGTCGCCGGCCGCGTGGTGCCCGGTGTGGCGCCCGCCGCGAAGCAGATGGGGACGCACGCGAGCCGCAACGTGCTCGCCCGGATCCAGGGCCACCCTACCGCGCCGTTCCGGTACCGGGACTACGGCAACCTGGCGACGATCGGCCGCCAGGCCGCGGTGGTCGACAGCCTGGGCCTCCGGATGTCGGGGCCCATTGCCTGGTGGTTCTGGCTGCTGGCCCACCTGTTCTTCCTGATCGGCTTCCGTAACCGGCTCTTCGTCCTCATTGACTGGGCCTGGGCCTACCTCACCTACTCGCGCAGTGCGAGGATCATCGTCCGGAACGACGACAGGACTCATTGAATGCCGCCAGCAACCTTTCTCATGAATCTCGCCGGACAACGCCTGGTGATTACCGGTGCCGCGTCCGGCATCGGCCTCGCGTTGCTCCGGGGCGCGCTGGCGGACGGCGCCGAATGTGCCGTACTCGTTCGCGACGAGGCCGACGCCGCGACGCTGGTGGGCCTGCTCCCGGTAGCGCGCATCCACCGGGTGGACCTGCGCGACCTGGCGCAGGTGGCGGCCGTCGCGCGTAATGCGGTGGCGAGCCTGGGCGGCAGCATTGACGGGCTGGCCTGCTCCGCCGGCGTGTTCGAGCAGCGCGGCGCGCTGGAAACTGAACTTGCCCAGTGGCAGGCGGTGCTCGACGTCAACCTGACGGCCGCCTTCGAGGTGGCACGGGAGTGCGCCGCGGTGATGGCCCGGGCCGGCCGGGGCTCCATTGTGCTTCTCTCCAGCCAGATCGGGATCGTGGGCCACCCGCGGGCGGCGGCCTACGCGGCGTCGAAGGCGGCATTGAATGGCCTGGTGCGGGCGCTGGCCATTGAGCTGGCCGGTTCCGGGGTGCGCGCGAACGCCGTTGCCCCTGGTCCCATCGCCACGCCCATGACGGCCGAAGCCCGGGCTGACGCGACCCGATCTGCGGCGCTTCTCGCCAGCATTCCCCTCGCGCGCTACGGCCGGCCGGAGGAAGTCGCGGCGGCCGTCGCGTTCCTGCTCTCCGACGCCGCCTCCTTCATCACCGGCCAGGTGCTCTGCGTAGACGGCGGCGTCACCGCCGCCTGACAGAAAGGAAAGCATGACTACTGTTCAGCCGGACTACGGTCCCCGGGCACGGGTGGGCGTCGCCGTCCCGCACTCGAATCCCACCGTCGAGCCGGAGATGCGGGCGCTGCTCCCGGCGGCCGTTGGCGTCTACGCCACGCGCATGACGCACCCGTCGAACCGGGTGGAGGATCGGCTGAATCACTACATCCGGCACCTGCCGGACGCGATCCGCACGTTTGGCGAAATGCCCCTCGCCGCCTTCGGCTTCGGGTGCACCGGGTCGTCGTACCTGGCCGGCGTTACGCTGGAGGACGACCTCGTCGCCAGGGCCACAGACGTCGGCGGCCTCCCGGTCATCACCGCCGCCAGGGCCATCCGCAGCGCCCTGACACAATTGGGCTGTCGATCCATCGCGCTGGTGTCGCCCTATCCCGCCACGCTGGCGGAAGCAGGCTATCGCTACTGGGAAGACGCTGGCATCCGCATCGCTGCCCGCCTGCGCGTGGATCCCGACCTTAGCGACACGCATCGCATCTACGAACTCACGAGCGACGATGCGCTGGAGGCGCTTCGCCGCATCGACAGGACCGGGGCTGATTGCCTGCTGGCAAGCGGTACAGGCATGCCCACCCTGCGGGCGATTGATACCCTCAGCAAAGAGATGGAGATTCCTGTGCTTTCCTCCAATCTCTGTCTGGCGTGGGAACTCACCCGACGGGTCGCCCCTGAACTGGCTCCGTCCCAACCGTCTCTCCTCATGCGGTCGCCCGGGAAACCGCGATAAGCGGGCGGAAATATTCAGACCGTCATGCCGACTTCGTATCCCTGCCGGGTGGCCGCCAGCACGGAGCGCGGCGCGTAGCAGTCGCCGACCAGGTGCACTTCGCGCCCCGCGGCCTCGAAAGTGGCACGCAGCTGGTCGTCGGGTACCCGCGATGTGGCGAAGGTCACGGCAACCACATCGGCCAATTCCTGCGGGTCGCCGTTGTAGACATTGAACAGCGTCAGGCGACCATCCTCGAGGCCATCCAGCGAGCGGGCCTCCACTCCCGTGATTATCTGGACGCGGCGGTCATGAAGCTGCTGGTAGATCGCCTGGCGGTTCAGCAGGGCCACATCAGCGGCAATGCGCTCACGGGCGGTCACGATGGTGACCTGGGTGAAGTGGTCCAGCAGCTTCAGTGCCGCGCCGTACGTCATCTCGGTGTGATCCTGGTCGACGAGCACTAGCCGCCCGGATTCCCTGCCCGTCCGGCCGCGCAGGCCAACCAGCAAGTTGCGCAGGTCCTGGACAAGACCATCCGCCACGTACTCGGGAGGAATGAAGGCAGGTATCGACGGGGTGCTGCCGGTGGCGAGGATAACCACATCCGCCTTGAGGCCAGCGGCCAGGACGGCGTCCACTTCGGTACCCATCTTCAGCCGCACGCCGTGCTGGCGGCAGGCCAGCTGCTGGAAATCGTAGATGCTGGACAGGTGCTCGCCGCCCGGCAGTTCGGCGTGCAACCGCGTCTTGCCGCCCGGTTCGTCAGCCGCGCCATACAGCGTGACCCGGTGGCCGCGGGCGGCGGCGACCCATGCCGCCTCGAGCCCGGCCACGCCGGAACCAATCACGGCCACGTCTTTCAGGACCGGGGCCGGTGCTGGCTGCCAGTCCACCTCATCGGGTTCACCCACGCGCGGATTGTTGTCGCATTCGAGGCGCGTGCCCTCGATCACGGTTCGCCAGCAGGTGTTGCAGGAGACGCAGTAGCGGATCTGCCCCTCCCGACCGGTCCGCGCCTTCTCCCCCCACGCGGCGTCCGTAATGAGCGGGCGGCCAAGGAACACGAGATCGGCGGTGCCGTCGGTAAGGGCACGCTCGGCCTCGTTGGGATCAGTGATGTACCCAATGGCGCCCGTGGGAATGGACGGGTCGGCCTGCCGAAGCTCGCGAATCTGTGGCAGGTAAGGCGCCCGCGGACCCGCAGGCCCCGGCATATGCAGCCACAGGCTTCGCGCGTGGGCTCCCCACACAAACGTCCAGTAGTCTGCGTTGCCGGTGGCCGCAATGGCGACGGCGATCCGGCGGGCCTCGTCGTGGTCGATGCTGCCAGGTACGCCATCGAAACCGGGGAGCTTGAGACCAATGATGAACGGCCGGCCACAGGCGCCGCGAATGGCGCCGATGAGTTCCCGCAGGAACCGCGTCCGAGCGCCGGTATCACCACCGTAGTCGTCGGTACGGCGGTTGGACCACGGGGAAAGGAACTGATGAAACAGGTGGCCATGGCCCGATGAGATTTCCACGCCGGAGAACCCGGCCGCCTGTAGCCTGCGGCAACCCGCCGCCCACTCGTCGATCAGCTGGCGGATACGCGCAGGCTCGAGCGCGTGGGGTACGGTCCAGCTGAGATCGTCGGGCAGCGGCGATGCGCCGATTGCGAAGTCATTGCGCCCCGTGGCGTGGCGCCCCCGGCCGGGATCCTGCACCTGCCCGAGCAGACGGCTGTCCCAGCGCTCCACGACCCCGACGAGGCGCTTCAGGTCATCCAGTGCGCCGTCATCCCAGCCTCTCAACCGGTCCGGGTTGCGGTTGTTCGTGGTCATGGCCACAGGCTCTGTAATCAGCAGCCCGGCGCCGCCCCGTGCCCGGCTTGCCATGTAGTTGTACAGGCGATCCGTTGCGCGGCCATCCTTGATGAAGCGCGACACAATCGAGGCGTGCGCGAGGCGATTTCGCAATGGGACGCCGCCGATCGTCGTCGGACTGAACAGCGTCGGGTATGGAGGGACCTGATTCACTTGGTAACGGTCATGGTATCCGGGGCACCGAAGTTTTCCATTTCCTGGCGAACCCCCTTGCGCTCCGTCTGGTCCCCCTCGATGGACCGCAACACGTTGGCGATCAGTTCCCGGCGACTGTGCTCCAGCTCCGCCACTTCATCGGCGGACAGCTCGTAGCCCTCGACATTCGGTGTGAGCGATGCACCAGCCGGGCCCGCCACGCGCTCCAGCAGGTACAGGCGCTTCCGCACCACCCAGAGCTCCGCCGTGAGCTCCAGGATCATGCTCATCATTTCATCGAGGCCGGCAACAGGGAAGAAACGGTGGCGCGTGCCCCGGTGGCTGCGGGGAATCCGTGGCCGGCTCGGGTCGTGCTGCACTCTCATGACTTGCCTCCCTGCTTCCAGGCCCCGAACCCATACCACCGCAGATCCTCCGAAAGCCGGCCCGTGCGGTTATCGAACTGTGCGTCACGGCCAAGGGACTGACGCACCGCCGCTTCGAACTCTGCCAGCGGAGTGTAGGTATAGCGCGGCACCACCGCCTCGACAAACCGGTCGCCGGCGAAGCCGGCCGCCGTGCACAGCTGCCGGAAGTTCTGGTCCCGGAAGCGTTTGTACCAGGGTTCCTTGTTGTAGTAGCTGTCCCAGTCCAGATAGAAGCCGTCATAGGGTTCCATGCGGTCGTTCGGTGGCAGCTCCATGTTGAGGAACAGGCCGCCCGGCTTCAGCACGCGGAACGCCTCGCGGAAGTAAGCGCGGATATCCCTGAGCGGCAGTTCGTGTAGAAACATGGAGGAAAAGACCACGTCGAAGCTCTCGTCAGGAAACGACAACTGTGTGGCATTCATCTGCATGAAGCGCACCGGCAGGCCGAAGCTGCAGGCCCGCGCGGCGGCGTAACGCACCACGCCGGGGCTTACATCGATGCCCGTCACGGCGGCGGCCGGAAACGTCTTCGCCCAGGGCAAGGTGTTGTGCCCGACCGTGCAGCCGGCATCGAGGATGTCGGCCGGCTTGAAGTCTGGCCAGGCGAGGCGGACGTAGTTGGCAAATGAATGGCCGACGTCGTCGACGTCACGGCCCATCTGGCTGAAGGCGAATACATTGATGCTGTTGTCGTAGATGGCGCCCGCCGAGACGTCATCGACGTCGTATTCGGAGTGATAGCTGCCTGGCGACAAGTGCACGTCTATATTGGCGACGTTGGCCGGCACTGCGAGGTCTGGATCCGGAATGAAATTGCCCGGCTCCGCCCGGGCACGGGCGTTCAGCTGCTCCAGGTTGCGGTCGACTACGGGGATGACCGACCGGAACACCATCTCCTGGGCGTTATAGCGAATGCTGCTGTAGAAGCGGAAGTAGCGCTCCGCTTGCATGGCATCGTGCACCTCATTTCCATCGACTGGCGGACGGCCGTTGGCACGCTCGAAGGCGGGCCGCACCCGTTGTTCGTAGTGATTGCGCATCGACGTCGCCATATGGTCGAGGATGTGATGGCGCAGGGAGGCAACGAACTCCTGCCGGTTGCGCTCGTCTTGCGACGGGGTCAGGCGCAGGTTGTGGGAGAGATCTTTGAGCACTGGCAATTCCTGGCGAAACCGGCTTGCCGGCGATGGGGAAACTCTGCTATTTTGTTTTTGACATGTCAAACACAACTTTTTCTTGTATACAACCGGCCGGAGGCCCCACCCAAACCATGGAGACCCTGATCGTTCTCTTCAAACTGAAACCGGGCACCGATGTGGCTGCCTACGAGGCCTGGGCCCGCAGCACGGACCTGCCGATCGTCAGGCAGCTCCCGTCGGTGCACAGCTTCGAAGTCTTTCGGACGAAAGGACTGTTCGGTTCCGGCATCCCCGCACCCTATGACTACGTGGAGATGATCGGGATCCACGACCTGACCGGGTTCGGTACCGACGTAAAGTCCGAGGTCATGAGCCGGGTCGCCGGGGAATTCCGGCAGTTTGCTGACAATCCCGTGTTCATGGTTTCGAACACGATCAGCACGGCCAGAATGGCGGGACAGACAGCATGACCAGACTTCAGGGCAAGGTGGCCATCTGCACCGGCTCCGGCCGGCGCGAGGGACTGGGTGCCGCGATCCTGCGGCGTCTCGCTGCCGAAGGGTGCTCCGTCGTGGTCTCCGACCTCGGTACTCCGGACCGCTTCCTCAGTGCGGGTGATATTGGCGCCACCGACGAGATGGCGCTGGTCGCCGCGGAGTTGCAGGCGAGCGGGGCACGGGTCCTGGTCCTGCCGTGCGACGTGCGGAATGAACAGAGCGTAGAGCAGCTCGTGGCCCGCACCGTCGCCGAGTTCGGCCGCCTGGACATTCTGGTGAACAATGCTGGCGTGGGTTACATCCTGAAGCCCTTCCTGGAAACCACGGCGGAAGAATGGCGCCTGGTCCTGGATGTGAACCTGACTGGCGCCTTCCTCTGCTCCAAGCACGCGGCTCTTCAGATGCGTGCCGCGGGCAATGGCGGCCGCATCATCAACATCGCGAGCCAGGCCGCCAAATCCGGCTTCGCCCACCTGGCAGCCTACGTGGCCTCCAAGCACGGGATGATCGGCCTCACCCGCGCCACTGCCATTGAACTCGGCGGAGACGGGATTACCGTGAACGCCGTTTGCCCCAATCACGTGACCACTGGCCTTGGCGCCAAACAGAACGCGTATTACGCGAAAGTCCGGGGTCAGACTCCCGAGCAATTCATGGCAGCCATGCGCGCGCGCATTCCCCTGGGCAGGCCTGGATTGCCCGAAGACACTGCCGCCGCTGTCGCTTTCCTCGCCTCGGACGACGGCTGCTACATCACGGGCGAGGCAATGAATGTCAGCGGCGGCGAGGAACAGCACTGAGCAGGGCGGCGAGGATACGGTTGATGGAACACAGGCAACTCGAGCGCTTTCTGGCAGTCATCGACCACGGCAGCCTCGTTGCCGCTGCCCGGCACCTGAGCCTGACCCAGCAGGCACTCAGTGCCAGCCTGGCCACCCTCGAGCAGCACCTGGCGGTGCGCCTCTTCGACCGCAGTCCGGGGGGGATTACCCAGCCCACACCTCACGGCCGGGCCCTCGTGCGGCACGCGCGTGCCCAGATTGCGGGCGCGGAGCGCGCACGCCAGGAACTGCTCAACTTGAGCGACGGACGCACAGGCACGGTCACAGTAGGGCTTGGTGAATCCTTTGCCGGCGACCTCATTGCCCAAGCCGTGCTCCGCTTCAGGAAATTGCGTCCCGGTATTCGGATCAACCTGATTGAAGGCTACTCGGAGAAACTGCGGCACCGGCTCTATGACGGCGAGTTTGATTTCATTGCCGCGGGTGTCAGCGCGTACGAACTCGCCGAGGGTTTCGCCCGGGACGTGATCTATTCAACCAATGACGTGATCGCCGCTCGCCCCCAGCATCCCCTTGCCGGTCGCCGGACACTGACGGTTAAGGATCTGGAGGGCTATGCCTGGCTGGTGCCCTACTCCCGGCCCGGCGACCTGGAGGTCATCGTCGAGGCCTTCGTCGCGGAGAACCTGGAGCCTCCCCGCCGGATCGTCGGCAGCGACGCCTACCGGATTGGCATGGAGCTTCTGCTGGCCAGCGACCTGCTCATTATGGTGTCACCCGTGCTGATCGCGCCGGAACTGGCGCGCCGACCCGCCGTGTTGAAGGTGCTACCGATCGACAAGCCCACCGTACAGCGCAATGCCAGCCTGATTTACCCTTCGGACCGTCCCCTGACGCCGCCGGCGGCGCTGTTGCTTGACGAAGTGCGCCACATCGCCGGGACAGCATCGCACTCCTCCAGACCTCGTCAACGGCCGGGGAAATCGCCCCGAAGGTCCATCGGCTGAATTGTTTGCGGCGCGGCGCTATACTGGCGCTGATCGAGAATTTTTTCACACTGAACCCGGGAGGCCACTGACATGGATTTTCGCCAACTCACCGTCGCCATCACCGCCGCGTGCTTTCTGGCCATGGGCCTGCAGTCGACCGCCTCGGCCAGCGTCATCGGAACGGCCGAATATCTGAGCGCCGAATCCCGCGCCGGCTACCTGGCCGACATTAACGCGGCATTGAGCCGTGCCGACGTCCAGGCACAGCTGGTGGCGCTGGGGGTCAATCCAACCGACGCAGCGTCGCGCGCGGCTTCGCTATCCGATACCGAGCTCGCGCAGGTCGCCGCCGAAATGCAGACTCTTCCGGCAGGTGGCGACGGCGTCCTGGTCGTCATCGGCATCGTCTTCATTGTGCTGCTGATCCTCGAACTCACGGGTGTCATTAACATCTTCAGTAAGTTCTGAGCGGACCCTGATGGCGGCGGCCAGGACCCTCGTTGTGGCCCTGGCCGCCGGCCTCGCCCTCGCCGCCTGCTCGGCGCTCGGTCCTGAACTCGCCGAGGATCCCCGCCACGAGCTGACCGGCGTCCCGTTCTTCCCCCAGACCATTCACCAGTGCGGGCCGGCCGCCCTCGCCACCGTGCTGGGCGCGTCGGGCGTGATCGCGACACCCGACGAGCTCGCGCCACTCGTCTACCTCCCGGGGCGCCGCGGCAGC
>JBDSWH010000006.1:0-4024 GCA_039926785.1 Gammaproteobacteria bacterium | reverse complement strand
GGCCGCTTTTCCAGCGCGCGGATCATACCGCTGCGCAATTTGTGATCATCGAAGGGCTCGCGGCTGTCGTCACGCTTGACTATGCGGGGCATCACCAGCTCGGCGCTCTCAAAGGTCGTGAAACGCTCGCCGCAGCCGAGACACTCGCGGCGCCGGCGAATCTGCGTGCCTTCGCCGGCGAGGCGAGAGTCAATGACCTTCGTTTCCGGATGACTGCAAAACGGGCAGTGCATCGGCTGGCACCTTCGTCCGGTGCTACCGGTAGACCGGGAAGCGTCCGCAGAGCTCGATCACCTGCTTGCGGATCTTCGCCGCCCGCGGCTCATCCTTGATGTCGTCCAGGATGTCGGCGATCCAGCCTGTGAGCTGGCGGATCTCGGTGGCGCGGAACCCGCGCGTAGTCACGGCCGGCGTGCCCAGCCGCAGGCCGCTGGTGACAAACGGAGACCGGGGATCATTCGGCACCGCGTTCTTATTGACGGTGATGTGGGCGGCATCGAGCACGGCATCAGCATCCTTGCCCGTAATGTCCTTGTCGATCAGGTCCAGCAGGAACATGTGGTTTTCAGTACCGCCAGACACAATCTTGTAGCCCCGCTCCATCAGCACCTGGGCCATCAGCGCGGCATTCGCCTTTACTTCCTTCTGATAGACCTTGAACTCCGGCTGCAGCGCCTCGAGAAAGGAGACGGCCTTGGCCGCAATCACGTGCATGAGCGGCCCGCCCTGGGTGCCGGGAAATACCAGCGAGTTCATCTTCTTGTGGATTTCGTCGTTGGGCTTCGCAAGGATCATGCCGCCACGGGGACCGCGCAGCGTCTTATGCGTGGTCGTGGTCGTGACATCGGCAATCGACACCGGATTCGGATACTCGCCGGCGGCGACCAAGCCCGCCACATGAGCCATATCGACAAACAGATAGGCGCCGATACTGTCGGCAATCTCGCGGAACTTCTGCCAGTCCACCACGCGCGAGTAGGCCGAGAAGCCGGCGATGATCATGCGCGGCCGGTGCTCGCGGGCCAGGCTCGCCACTTCGTCGTAGTTGATCAGGCCGGTCTGGGAATCCACGCCGTAGGAAACGATCTTGAACAGGCGGCCTGAAAAATTGACGGGCGAGCCGTGGGTGAGATGGCCGCCATGGGCCAGGCTCATCCCGAGCACAGTGTCTCCCGGCTGAAGCAGGCCGAGGTAGACGGCGGCGTTGGCCTGCGACCCCGAATGGGGCTGCACATTGGCGTAGGCGGCACCAAACAGCTGCTTCGCGCGATCAATGGCGAGGTTCTCGGCGATGTCCACGAACTGGCACCCACCGTAGTAGCGTTTGCCGGGATACCCCTCCGCATACTTGTTTGTCAGGACGGAACCCTGCGCTTCGAGGACCCGGCGGCTGACGTAGTTTTCGGACGCGATCAGCTCGGCATGCTCCTCCTGGCGGCCTTCTTCGCTGGCGATCGCACGGGCGATATCCGGGTCGAACCCGACCAGGTCGTTGTGGGCATTCAGCATGGGTGGGCTCCGCGGGAGGAAAGCACGTCATTCTAACCGAGGGGCACGCGGTAAGGCTGCCTCGTGACGGCTTCAGGCGGCCCGGTTGGCCGCCACAAAGGACTCCACGACTGCCGTCCAGGCCAGCGCCAGGTTGCGCCGGTTGTAGCCGCCGCCGCCGGTCGCCAGCAACCGGCCTTCGGACCACCGGTCAGCCACGGTGCACAATCGCGCGGCGGCATAGCCATGGGCGGCCGGTGAAAACTGCAGGTGGGTAAGCGGGTCGCCGGCCAGACTGTCTGCCCCACACTGAAAGAGAATGAACTCCGGACGGAAATCGGCCAGGTAGGCCTCGACGCGATCCCAGGCGGCCCGGAATTCGTTGTCTCCGGCACCCGGTGCCAGGGGAATATTCAGTTTGGTCCCCGCGGCAGCGCCTCGCCCCGTCTCCGTGGCAGCGCCGGTGCCGGGGTACAGGTACTGGCCGTCTTCGTGGATGTCGGCAAAGCCGATTCCAGGATCGTGTTCGAAGGCATAAAAGACGCCGTCGCCATGGTGGGCATCGATGTCCACGTAGGCCACGCGCGTCAGTCCGTGCCGGGACCGCAACAACTCCAGCACCACCCCGCAGTCGTTGTAGACGCAGAAACCTGCTGCCCTGTCCCGGGCCGCGTGGTGCAGTCCCGCAATGGGGACGAAGGCCCGGCGTGCGTGGCCGGCCATGATGTGCTCCATGGCGAACACTGACGCACCCACCACCGCGGCCGCAGCGGCGTCCAGGCCACGACGGGCGGGCGTGTCGCCTCCGTCCAGCCAGCCGGTGCCGGCCAGGCAAAGCCTTTCCACCCGCGCGATGTACTCACGGGTATGAAACGCCGCGATCTCGGCGTGGCTGGCTTCGTTGGCACAGGCAAGCATCACGCGCTCGCCGAAGCCACGATCGGTCAACTCCTGGTGAAAGGCCTCATGCCGATCCGCTCCGAACGGGTGCCCGTCGCCAAAGCCGTAGGCGGCGATATTCGCGCCCTTCAGCACGAGCACGTTCTGTTCCGGGGCCAACGCCAGGTTCCACTCAATTCGCTGGTACGGCAGGGAGTATAGCTTTGCAAGCACTGGTCCTTGGCCGATAATGATTCTTCGGCATTGGTCAGGATTCCAGGTGGCGCAATACGTTTTCACGATGAACCGGGTGGGCAAGATCGTCCCGCCGAAGCGCTTCATCCTCAAGGACATCTCCCTGAGCTTCTTCCCGGGCGCCAAGATCGGTGTCCTCGGCCTCAATGGCTCCGGCAAGTCCACGCTTCTTCGGATCATGGCCGGCGTCGACAAGGAATTCGAAGGAGAGGCGCGGCCCCAGCCCGGGATCCGCATCGGCTATCTGCCCCAGGAACCGGAACTGCCCGCGGGCCGGACGGTGCGGGAGATCGCTGAGGAAGGCCTCGGTGAGATGTTCGCGCTGGTCAAGCGCTTCAATGAGATCAGCGAAACATTTGCGGAGCCGCTGGACGACGACGCAATGAACAAGCTCCTGGAGGAACAGGGCAAGCTCCAGGACAAGATCGACGCCAAGAACGGCTGGGAAATCGAGCGCAAGCTGGAAATTGCCGCCGACGCACTGCGGCTCCCGGACTGGGACGCGACGGTCGAGAAGCTGTCAGGTGGCGAGCGCCGCCGCGTGGCCCTGTGCCGGCTGCTCCTGTCCGAGCCGGACATGCTGCTGCTGGACGAGCCCACGAACCACCTGGACGCCGCGTCGGTGGCCTGGCTGGAGCGGTTCCTGGAGAGTTATCCGGGCACGGTCATAGCCGTGACCCACGACAGCTATTTCCTGGACAACGTCGCCGGCTGGATCCTCGAGCTCGACCGGGGCCAGGGCATTCCCTGGGAAGGCAACTACTCCTCCTGGCTCGACCAGAAGCAGAAGCGCCTGGCTCTGGAAGAGAAGTCCGAGCAGGCCCGGCAGAAGACGATCAAGGCCGAGCTCGAATGGGTGCGCGCCAACCCGAAGGCCCGGCAGGCGAAGAGCAAGGCCCGCCTGTCCCGTTTCCAGGAGCTGGTGTCCCAGGAGTACCAGGAGCGACAGGAAACCCAGGAAATCTACATCCCACCCGGGCCCCGGCTGGGCGACCTCGTCATCGAGGTCAATCATCTGCGCAAGGGCTACGGCGACCGGCTGCTGATCGAGGACCTGAGCTTCCAGGTGCCGCCCGGCGCCATCGTCGGCATCATCGGCCCGAACGGCGCGGGCAAGACCACCCTCTTCCGGATGATCTCGGGGCAGGAGGAGCCGGACGCGGGCACGCTCACGGTGGGCTCGACGGTCCAGATCGCCTACGTGGACCAGAGCCGCGACGCGCTCGACCCGGCCCGGTCGGTGTACGAGGAGATCAGCGGCGGGCAGGACCAGCTCCAGTTCGGCCGCCGCACCGTCAACGCGCGGGCCTACGCCGCCGGTTTCAACTTCCGCGGGTCGGACCAGCAGAAGAAGGTCGGCACCCTGTCGGGCGGCGAGCGCAACCGGCTCCACCTCGCCAAG
>JBDSWH010000005.1:0-6912 GCA_039926785.1 Gammaproteobacteria bacterium | reverse complement strand
GCCAGGCCCGCTGAATGGCAAGCGCATCACCGCCGAGGTCTGCGTGCACATGCTGCACTTCGACGACCGGGCCTACGCCAGCAAGGGCGCGCTGATCAAGTGCAATCCGGCGATCAAGACGGCGGCCGACAGGCTAGCCCTGCTCCAGGGTCTCAGGGACGGTCGCCTGGCCGTCGTCGCCACCGATCACGCGCCGCACACGCTGGCGGAAAAGGGCGAGAAGTACTTCAAGGCACCGTCGGGCTTGCCGCTGGTGCAGCACGCGCTGCTGATGATGCTGGAGCACGTGCATGACGGCACGCTGACGCTGGAACTTGTCGTGGAGAAGACCAGCCACAGCGTGGCAGACCTCTTCTCTATCCGGGACCGGGGTTACATCCGCGAGGGGTACTTTGCGGACCTGGTGCTCGTCGACCACCGCACCCCGACGACGGTCCGCCGGGAGGACCTGCTCTCGAAGGTCGGTTGGTCACCCTTCGAGGGTGACACCTTCCGGTCGTCGATCGTGACGACCGTGGTGAATGGCGTCGTGGCCTGGGAAGACGGCCGGGTCACCGACGCCGTCGCGGGCCAGCGGCTGGACTGCGGCGGCCGGTAGCTGGCCGGTGCGGCGGCTGCACCAGGCCCGGCCGGGAGCTAGTTCTGCTCGCCGCCGAATCGCACCTTGGCAGTCAGTCCATAGGTCCGCAGGCTCGGGTAGCTGATGGATATGCGGAAGGGCGGGAAATCGTCGAAGTTGGAGATCTCCCGGATGCTGGCCAGGTTTTCCTGACCCTGGATGTCCGCGTCGTTCGTCCAGTAAATGTCCCGGAAGGCGGCGATCGGGTTGTTGTTCGCCAATAGATTCCGGGCCCAGAGCTCGACCGAGTAGCGTCCCGACTCGGCGCCCAGACGCAGGTTCACGTTGGTCCGCGACGGCAGGTAATTCTGGTTGTCGTTGCCGACGAAGATCTTGCCGAGGTAGTTGGCATCGACACGGCTGAACCAGTCCCAGTCGCCGCGGAGCTGGCGACGGTAGCTCAGGGAGGCGCTGGAGGTCCACTTGGGCTGCCGCAACTGGGTGTTTCCCGACACGTCCCCGGAAATCTGGCGGCACTGGGTCGCCTTGTTTTTCTGCAGGAGTTCCGTCTCGTCGGAGTCACCGCCCGTGATCGCCTGGATCGCCGTGGGTGCGCAGGTCGGATCGTCGGTGTAGAAGCTCGGGAAGAGCGAGTAGGTGTCCTGCCGGGCGTTGGTCAAGGTCGAATCGGTGTAGCCCACCGTGAGCCGCCCCGTGAGGTTGTCGGTGAAGGCCATGTCGGCCGTCATTTCCCAGCCCCAGACCTCCGCGTCGCCGACATTGGCGTTGAATCCCTCCGGCTGGTCGAAAGCCCTGCCGTCCACCGGAGAGTTCTCCAGAAGCTGGCGGAGGACAACGTCCTGCCAGTCGTTGTAGAAAGCGGCCACGTCGATGCCCAACCGCCGGTCCGCGGTATACCCCTTCAGGCCAACCTCGTAGGCGGTGAGTTTCTCGGGCTCGAAGAAATTTGGAATGAAGGCACTCTCCGGTGAGCCGGTCAGGAAGTCGGCGTCGACGAACAGGAGGCCGCCCGGCTTCTCGCCACGGGCTATGGAGCCGTACAGCATCCATCCGCTGTCGAAGGCGTATTTGAGGCCGGCTCGGCCACTCACTGTCTCGAAGCGCTCCGAGGCGTTCGCCGACTCCCTGTCGTAAGTAACCAGGTCGGAGTTGTACAGGGGTGCGGTGGCACGAAGGTCGAAGCGATCGTCGCCACAGGCAGCCACGTCAGGGAAGTTGAACGGGAATGTACTGGTATCCGTCGGATCGCCCGAGTCCGGGTCGAACCCCTGACAATTCAGGTAGGTGTACGTGTTCGCTTCCTGCCGTTCTTCGGCTATCCGGATTTCGGCGTTGCCTGTCAGCTTCTCAGTGATGTCGAACTCCACACTGCCGAACACTGACCAGGCTTCGGTGGTCTTGTCTTCGACGGGGCGGTTCAGTGGATCGAGCGCACCATCGGGCGTCAGCGTGCCGCCGAAGATATAGGAGCCGATGGCCAGCGACGTGGGATAGGCCACCGGGCCGAAGCCGATATCAAAGATGGACGCGGGCAGGGGGACCGTACCAATGGGGCCGCCCGGATAGGACTTCTCGTCGACGTGGTAATAGTACAAGCCCGTCGAGTAGCGGAGTCGCTCGTCCCGCGGGCTGGTGAAGCGGATTTCCTGGCTCCATTCCTCTGTGGTGGTGCCGATCTCCAGGTTTAAAAAGCCCATCGGCGTGCGGCCCCAGTCTTCCGGTGACTGGCACTGCGCGACCCCGGCGAATGTGAAGTCGTTGCAGTAAATCAGCGGTATCGAGTTGCCTGCACTTCGCCCGAAGTCCGATTTTGAGCTCTGCTCCGTGTCGGAATAGCCGGTAAGGAACGAGAAGGTGCCGAAGCCTGCGTCCCACACGACGTTGAGGTTGCTCCGCAGCAGGTCCCGGTCCTCGCCCGTGGCCTCCGGTATCTTGGGCAGGGAGTCGCCGGTCACCGAGTTCGGTAGCAGCACCATGTTCGGATACTGGCTGGCGTCGAGGTTGTCCGGCAGCTCCGCGAGATCCGGGATGCGGCCACACCAGTTCTGCAGGCGCACGAATGGCCGCTCATTGGCGTTGGCACTGGTCTGCTCGATCCGGTCCTCGCAGTTGGCTGGCACGCCGCCGACGGCCGCTTCATCGATCTCGTCGTTCGAGGTATAGACGCTGAGGTTGATGTCAAGGCTGTCGGCGGGGCGCCAGCGCAACTTACCCTGCAGGCTCCGGTACCGGTAACCACCAATGTCGTTCTCAGGGGCCAGGGTGTTGTCGTAGGACCCGTCCCACTCGTCGTACAGTGCCGAGACGCGGCCCGTCAGCGACTCGCCGAGGAGCGGGCCGCTCGCCATCGCGACCACCTTCTGCTTGCCCCGATTGCCGATTTCGACTTCTGATTTGGCGCTGAATTCGTCGGTCGGCGCCTTTGTCACATAGTTGATGGCGCCGCTGAAGGCATTCCGGCCGTAGGTGGAACTCTGGGGGCCCTTGAGCACCTCGATGCGCTCGACGTCCAACTGGCTGAAGTTCAGGCCCTCCCGGCCGGACACATAAACGCCGTCCACGAATACGGCCACGGCGGTCTCGCCGAAGATGTCCTGGGGCACGATGCCGCGGATGACCGGCACGGGCAGGTTCTCGCCGAACGCATTGAAGAACGAGAGGCCGGGCGTCAGGTTGGCCACGTCCTGCAGGTTCGTAATGCCTGCGGAGGCGATCGTGGCGGAATCGAAGGCGGTTATAGCCAGAGGGACTTCCTTCAGATTCTCGTCACCCTGGCGGCGGCCCGTGACGATGATTTCGGTAAGTTCCTGGGCCTGCCCAGGAGCCGGGATGCCGGACCCGGCGCCGATGATCGCCGCAGCCGCGATGGCGCGGCGTCCGAGACGCTTCGTGAATTCCATCGTTCCGCTTCCCCCCGGAATGCGTGATTACTGCTTGGTCGCCGCGTTCTGCCGAGCTACCCGCCGGCGAGCCAGCATGGCCACGCCAGCCAGAAGTGACAGGCTCCACGGGTCGACAGCGCCGCTACCTCCCGGCAGCAGACCGCCACTGCCACCACCACCGCCGCCGCCCGCCGCGTTCACAGTGATCGTGAACGTGCCGGTGTCGCTATCGCCCGCCCCGTTCTCGTCTGTGATGGTCACGACGCAGCTGTCGCCGCCCGTATAAGCGGCATTCGGTGTGTAGACCACGGAAGTACCCGACAGCGCGCAGCTGCCGTTCGTGGCCTGGGTGCTGACCGTAAGCGTGTGCTGGGCCACTGAACCGTTGCCGGCCGTGATCACCAGTGCCTTGGGCGCCGACGCGGTCCCTTCGGTCGTGGTAATCGTGCCGTCGGCGAGCGCCGGGGTCAGGTCGCTGATCGTCACAGTCACCGTTCCCATGGCGGTCTCGCCATCCGCATCGGTGATGGTGTAGGTGAAGGTGTCCGTCCCCGAGAAGAACGTAGTCGCCGGCGTGTAGGTGACTACATTGCCGGAAACACTGGTAGCACCCGTAGTGCCCTGGCTAGCCGTGACGACGCTCGGGGTGTTGCCCAGATTGTTGCCCGCGAAGGTGCCCGCATTGAAGGTCCCCGTGGCCGTGCCCGGCGCCGACCCCTGGGTGGAGATCGTCACGCCGCCGTTGCCGGCGACTGGTATGGCGTTGTTGACGGTTACCGTCACCGTGCCCGAGGCCGCCACCAAATTGGCGTCGGTGATCGTGTAGGTGAAGGTCTCCGTGTAGGTCGCCGTTCCAGAGGCAGTCGTCGCCGGCGTGTAGCTCACCGTCGCCGTGGCGGCGGGCCCGCTGGCGCCCGGGGTCGCCGTGCCGCCCTGGTCCGGGGCACCCGTGATGGTAACGGTCACCGGATCGGTGAAGCCCACGTCATTGGCACCCACGTTGATGGTGATGGCGCTGCTGTTGCGGGTGGTCGTGGCCGTGTCGTTGTTGGCGCCGCCGGCCAGGATGTTGACGGTGACAGTGCCCGTGTCGGTATTGGTCCCGTCGGTGATCTGGTAGACGAAGGTGTCCGAGCCGGTGGCCGCCGCGTTCGCCGTGTACTCAATGGTGATACCACCCTGGGGGCCGGGCGAGGTGCCCTGCACGGTAGCCGTGCCCTTGGTCGGCGGCGTGGAGATGGTGACGGTCACGTTACCGGTGAAGCCGGTGTCGTTCGCCAGCACGTCCAGCGTCTGCGGGATGCTCTGGAGCACATTGATCGGGCCATCGTCCGCCGCGTTGCCGACCGCGAGGAAGGTGAGGTAGCCAGTGTTCGGTAAACTTTGGTCGATGCCGTTCGAGACCACGAGCGGGCCACCCGTGGCGGTGTCGTCGGTAACCACCGTCCAGAGGTCGAAGGCGCCGTCGACGGGGTCGCAGGCGCCGGCCGCGGCCGCCGTGGCGACGCCCCGCGGATTGCCGGTGCTGACGTCGTCCCCACCGACCGTGCGCTGGACGCAATTGGCGTTGCCACCGACGTTGTACACGGCGGAGCTGTTGTTGGCGAAATCGTCGCCCGTGGACACGTTCAGGCAACCCACCGCGCCGACGGAGGCCAGGAACGTGCCCTCGACGCATTCGTAGGTGGCCGCCGTGGTGGTGTTGTTGGTCGTATCGATCACCAGGTCCGTGACCTTGTCGCTGATCACCGGCGACCCGTTGGCGTTGCTGCTCACGAAGGAGGTGGTCTGGAAAAAGCCCGTGTTGGCCAGCACGCCGGTGGCGGCGTCCCACGTCCAGACCGCCGTCGAGCCGGTAGCGTTGGCGAGCGTCCAGGCGTTGGTGGTGCTGAGGCAGGGATTCGTGGCGCCCGTCGGCGCGCAGGCCTTCCACTTCAGCGTGCTCAGCGTGCCGCCACTGCTGCGCTGGTTGTGCGCTTGCAGCTGCACGGTTATGGGGGCCGCGGCCGCGATTCCCGACACGACGAGCAGGGCCAGCGTGGCCAATGCAAATGTTGCTTTTTTCACGAAATTACCCTCAACGAAATTTAGGAATGCTGGAATCATCTAACCTGGCATGCCATTGATTATTCAGCGCTGGTCGCCGCCGGTGTGTCCCGGCGGCCAAAGGAGTACTCGATGGCCAGGTTCACCCCGGACAGGCTGCCCACCTCGGCGTCGAACTGCTCGTACTCGGCGCGGAAACCCAGCTGCTCGTTGAGCTGGAATTTCACGCCCGCACCAAAGACCAGGCCGCGCTCGGAGGAGGTGGAGTTGGTGCTGCCATCGACCACCAGGTCGTCATCGAAGTCGTACCAGCCGGCCTTCACATAGGGCTCGAAGTCTTCCATTCCCGTCGGTATGAACACGAGGCCCTGTACGGAGAAGCCGCTGAAGGACAGCTTGAGCTTGCCGGGCAAATCGGGGTTCGTGGACGTGTCCTCGTAATCGCCGCTCACGTGGTAGGCGCCTTCGACGCCCAGCCAGTCGTTGACCCGGTATCCGCCGAACGCCTTGAAGCCCACGGTGTTGTCATTGATGAACTTGTTGCCAAGCTCGGCGGACGGCACATCGTCACCCTCGAAGGTGCCGAAAGTCACCGCGGCGCCCGCGCGCCATCCGGGGATCGTGTCGCTGGCGTGGGCTGACCAGCTCACCAGGGCGAGCATTCCCAAAACTGCCGTTCGTTTCATCTTAATGAGTCTCCTCAAGGGATTAATTCCGGGAATGTCGCTGATGAACCCTGGACAAACTTCCAGTGGCCAATGTCCCCGCGCAGCCTTCTTGTTGTTTATCTTAGCGCGCTGCCGATATAGCGATCGAAACTTAACTAATAACCCGTGCTTTAACAAGTGTTGCGCAGCCCGGACAACGGCCAGGCAACCACGAGGCCGCCCCGTCGCCGGCCCATCCCCGGCCCATCCCCGGCCCGGGGGGTCTAGACTTCCGGCCCACCTCTGGAGAAGACAGCCATGCGGTATCGATTGCTGGGCACGAGTGGCCTGCGGGTTTCGGAACTTTGCCTCGGCGCCATGACCTTTGGCGAGGAGTTCGGCATCGGGGTGCCGGAGGCGGAGGCTCGCCCCGTCTTTGACGCCTTTCGGGAGGCGGGCGGCAATTTCATCGACACGGCCAATATCTATAACCGGGGGACCAGCGAGCGGATCCTGGGCGGTTTTATCAAGGCCGACCGGCCGAAACTCGTCATCGCCAGCAAGTACACGCTCAGCACGGACCCCGCGGACCCGAACGCGGGCGGCAGCCACCGGAAAAACCTGGTGCAGTCGCTGGAGGCGAGCCTGCGCCGCCTTGGAACTGACTACCTGGACCTCTACTGGGTCCATGGCTTTGATCGCCATTCGGACCTGGGGGCCGTCATGCGCGCGCTGGACGATCAGGTGCGTGCCGGCA
>JBDSWH010000004.1:0-5490 GCA_039926785.1 Gammaproteobacteria bacterium | reverse complement strand
CCGACGTCACGCTCTCCTGGGGCGTGGGTGGCACGGCCCTCAACTGGTCGGCCGCGGGGCAGAACGCCCTGACCGTGGTCAGCAGCACCGCCCACTTCACGGCGCAGGGGGGCAACAGCAGCACCAGCTGGTTCAACGCGGATTTTGCCGCCGCGTCCAACTACGGCCCGGGTGCCGACGACGACTGCCTCGCCGTGCCGGCCGGCTACGACACACTCGAGCTCCGCAAGTACGGCTGCCGGCTGCGGGACTCGGCCGGGAACAACGTGCCGGTGTTCCACCGGACATTGCCCGACGACGAGGGCCCGGCGGCTGCCGCGATCGGCACGCTCAACTTCACCGACACCACGCTCACGGGCACACTGACCGTCGTCGCCACCACCGACGAGCCGACGGGCGGAGACGAGTCGTCGACGGGCAACGGCGCCAGCGCCTTCAACCTGCGCGACCTGGAGGATTCGGCTTTCGGCAACGTGTGGTACGGCGCCAGTACGGCGGCCACGCTCACGGTTGACCTCACCGGAGATTTCAGCGCGGCCGGCTGGGAGATCACCGGCGGGACGGTCCGCTTCAGCGATCCCGGATTCCAGTGCCAGCAGGGCGGGATCGGGGGCGGAGCCTCCGGGGTGCTGTGCGTCGCAAGCTCGACGCTGCCTGGCACATTCAGCACCGACGGCTCCCACCTCAGTTTCGGCCTCGACGCCGACGGCGCCGGCGCCGGCACGGCCATGACGGAGGTCGTGATCCGGGACGATTCCGGCAACATCGTGAGCAACCTGGGCGGCGTGCTGGCCAGCCTGACCGTCACGGCGGGCGGCCAGCTGGCCACTGACTTCGGCGAATACCGCTCGGGCGTCGGTACCGCCAGCGGCGGCTGCCTTGGCCAGATCCGCTGGGATGGAGACCGGATTACCTGCGGCGCTCTGACCGTGGGCGCGCTCGAGATCACCGGCACCGCGACGCCGTTGGACACCGAGCCCGACCCGTACGCATTCACGGCGGTCACCGCGGTGCCACTCGGCGCGGTCTCCACCTCCAATGCCGTAATCATCGCCGGCATCGCCGCACCGGCGCGCATCACCGTATCGGACGGGCAGTACTCCATTGGGTGCACGGCCACGTTCACGTCGGCCGCCGGCAATATTCCCGACGGCACCACCGTCTGCGTCCGGCACACCAGCTCGGCCGCACCCGTTACGCCAACCACCACCACCCTGGTTGTCGGCGGTGTGGCCGGCACCTTCACGAGCACGACCGGCGCGCCGCCACCGGACGACACGCCGCAGCCCTATGCCTTCGTCGACCAGTTGGACGTGGCGCTGGCGAGCACGATCACGTCCGCGGCCGTCGTCATCAGCGGGATCAATACGCCGGCGTCCGTCTCGGTGACCGGCGGCACCTGGTCGGCTGGCTGCGCGGGTGCCTTCGGCAGTGCGCCCGGCACCATCACCGATGGCCAGTCGGTATGCGTGCGTCATACTAGCGCCAGCTCGAACGCGACGGCCGTCAGCACGACACTGACCGTTGGCGGTGTGTCCGGCACCTTTACCAGCACCACGGTCGCTGCCGTGCCGCCGGACACCGTGCCCGACCCGTTTTCCTTCGTGGACCAGGCCGCTGTCGCGGTGGCCGCGGTGATCACATCCGCCCCGGTGACCATCACGGGGCTCACGGCCGCGGCGACTGTGTCCGTGGCGGGCGGCACCTACGCGGTAGGCTGCACCGGGACGTTCGTGGCGACGCCGGGCAGTGTCACCAGTGGCGAGACCGTCTGCGTCCGGCACACGAGTGCCGCCACGGCCCTCACGCCGACTGCGACGATCCTCACGGTTGGCGGTGTTGCGGACACCTTCACCAGCACCACCGTCGACGCCCCACCTACCGACACCACGCCCGCCGCCTTTGCCTTCGCGGACCAGTTCGATGTCGCGCTGTCCACCGTCATCACGTCTGCGCCAGTCACCATCACGGGCATCGACGCGCCAGCCACCGTCACGGTCACGGGCGGCAGCTACTCGGTGGGGTGCACCGGCACCTTCGCCACGGCGGCCGGGACGATCAGCAACAACCAGACGGTCTGCGTCCGGCACACGAGTGCCGCCGGCAACAGCACCTCGACCAGCACTATTCTCACCGTGGGCGGCGTCTCCGACACCTTCACAAGCACCAGCGTCGCGACATCCGGGGGCGGTGGCGGAAGCGCGGGAGGTGGTGGCGGCGCGATCGACGGCTGGCTGCTGGGACTGCTCGCGGCGCTGCGGGCGTTGCCGCGGCGGCTGTCCTCCGGTGGCCCGTGGCAGGCGGCGGGCAGGTTGGAATGAAGCGTCCAGGACGCCGGCGTCAGCCTCATTAGTAGCCCGAGCTTTGCTGTCTATTGCCTTGAATCTACTGTTCTTCCGGTTGCTGGCGAACAACGCCTGAAAGATCATATTGTCATGTAAGCATGACAATAGTACATTGCGCGCCTGGCGGGGCGAGGTGCCCTCATCGTCGGGAGTATGCATATGGCAGCAGTCGCGGAAAGCATTAGCCGGGATTCAGTGGACGTCCGGCCCCTAACGGGCGCCCTCGGTTGCGAGATCTTCGGCGTCGACCTGGCAAATCTGTCGGATGGCGAGTTTGCGCGCATCCACCAGGCGTTCCTCGACCATTCCGCTGTGATGTTCCACGACCAGCACCTGACGCAGGAACAGTTTGCCGCCTTCGGCCGGCGCTTTGGCCCGCTGGAGGATGAACCCTTCCTGCCCCACCGTGCCGACGTACCGGGCGTGTTCTACCTGCGCGGCGCGCCAAAGAACGGCAAGACGCTGTCCACCCAGAATCTGGGCTGGCACGCGGACCACACTTACCAACGCAATCCGAGCCTCGGCGCGATGCTGTATGCGCGGGAGATCCCCGTGGCCGGCGGCGACACGCTCTTTGCCAGCAACTACCTGTCCTACGAGAACCTGTCGCCCGCCATGCAGGCCTTTCTCGACGACAAGGTCGGCATTCACGATGTCCTCCAGTACGGCCTGAACTCCGGCCACCACTCGACGGCCAGCGTCGCCGCCATCGACATGCTGCGGGCCATGCGCACCAAATTCCCGCAGACCGAGCATCCGCTGGTGTGCCCGCACCCGGAGACGGGCCGTAAGATGCTCTACGTGAACCAGGCCTGGACGATTGCCATCAAGGGCCTCACCCGCGACGAGAGCGAGGCGGTGTTGACCATGCTCAAGCGGCACTCGGTGCGCGACGTCTTCTGCTGCCGGTTCCGTTACCGCAACAACTCGCTGATGTTGTGGGACAACCGCGCCGTCCAGCACAGCCCGAACTCCGACTACAGCGGTCAGCGGCTCATGTGGCGCGTGGCACTGCACAGCGACTGGGAGCCCGCGCGCTGAGCTTCCGGAAGGCCCGGGCGCCGCTTCTGCCGTAAACTGTCGCCTCCTGCTCATGGAGGCCCGGAAGCATGCCGTCCCATCTCGTCGCTGACCTGCTGCTCGACCGTCGTTCCGCCGTCAAGGCCTCCCTGGGTGTTGGCCTTGGCCTGGCCGGAGCCATGAGCCTGCCAGGGCTCGCCGCCACGGTGAACCCGTCGGGCGGCCCGTCTGCGGGCAAGACCGGTGGACTGGACTACGCGGACCCCGCAGACAACCTGTACGCCTTCGGCAAGCTCTGGGCCGGCTACGACACGCCGGTGATCGGCGGCTTCCAGGGCCTGATGTACCTGCGCATCCCGGGCAAACGGATGGTGCCGGTGTTCGGCTACACGGGCACCGGCGTCCTGCTCGCCCGGATCGACGAGAACAAGGACCTGTGGATCAAATCCCGCGAGACGGGCTACTTCACCGACCTGCGCACGGGCGACATCCTGGAGACCTGGGCCAACCCGTTCACGGGCAAGACCGTTCCCGTCTATCACTTCTACAACGACGTACTGGTGGGCAAAGTCGGCAAGGAAATCCCGAAGTTCTTCCTGGGCGGCGCCGGCGACAGCCCCACGCTGATGAACGAGGGCACCGCGTTCCCCGATGCGTCGGGGCGCTACCCCTTCATCCTGCCCTTCGAGACCTACGGCGACGACATGATGCTGTCCTGGGACTACACCCACGACTACACCAATCCCGTCACGCCGGAGGGCTGGCCCCGCTCGTCCACGGGCAAGCGCACCACGCCGTCCGAGCACTTCACGTTCAACTTCTCGAAGGCGGCATTGGAAGACCGCAGCCTGCCCACCGTGCGCTTCACGGCCGGATTCACGCGACTGTCCGAGTGCTGGCCCTTCATGCAGATGGGTGGCACCCCGTACGCCGACACCACGCTCTTCGGCCGCATGTTCAGCCACAAGGGCCTGAAGGGCGCCGACGATGTGCCCCCGAAGGTCCGTGCCTACATCGAGAAGCACGCCCCCGGGTTCCTCACCGTCCCCGACGGCTGGAACCAGGGCAATACCCGCGTCGACACGTGGAAGTCCTACGCCCAGGACATTCCGCCGGAAAATCCCGCCTACCCCTGGAAGCCGTCGACGTTCAAGGTGCCTACGGGTAGCGGAAAGCGCGGGTAGGGGCGCGTAGGACCGGCTTCAGCCGCGATCCCAGCACGATGACCACGGTGTCCGACTTCAGCCGCCGCCTCGCGGACGCGGGCGCCCGCCCGGTGCACGAGGCGCGCGTACTGCGGGCGTGGTTGCGGGGATTGCCACTGGACGTTGAAGGGTTGGGCCCGGAATATCCTTCGCGCCTGAAGGCGCTCCTACCGGAATTTGCTGCGGAACTTCGTCAACTCACCCGCGTCCGCTCCGAACACCCCGCCACCGACGGCTCGTCGCGCCTGCTGATTGACCTGCCGGACGGGCAGTCGGTGGAGACGGTGCTGCTCCCACCGACCGGCGTCTGCGTGTCCACCCAGGTGGGCTGTGCAGTAGGCTGCACCTTCTGCATGACCGGTCGAGACGGGCTGCTCCGGCAGCTCGGCAGCGCCGAGATCATCGCGCAGGTGGTGGCCGCCCGCGCGCGACAGCCGGTGCGCAAAGTGGTGTTCATGGGCATGGGGGAGCCGGCCCACAACCTGGACAACGTGCTGGAAGCGATCGGGCTGCTGGGCAGGTTGGGGGACATCGGCCACAAGAACCTGGTGTTCTCGACCGTTGGCGACCGGCGGGTGTTCGAGCGCTTGCCCGAGGGACCGGTGAAGCCAGCGCTGGCGCTGTCCCTGCACACCACTGATCCCGCGCTTCGTGCGCGCCTGCTGCCGAAGGCGCCGCGCATTGATCCGGACGAGCTGGTGGAGCTGGGCGAGCGCTATGCCCGCGCCACGACCTATCCCATCCAGTACCAGTGGACGCTGCTCGAGGGTGTGAACGATGGCGATGCCGAACTGGACGGGATCGTGCGCCTGCTGAAGGGCAAGTACGCTGTCATGAACTTCATTCCCTACAACACGGCGGAAGGCGCCGACTATCGGCGTCCGTCCTGGGAACGCGCCGTCGCGATGGCGCGTCAACTG
>JBDSWH010000003.1:0-3873 GCA_039926785.1 Gammaproteobacteria bacterium | reverse complement strand
TGCTGGTGGAGCAGCTATCCGGCACGTTGCAGACCATTGCCAGCGACGTGAAGATCCAGGTGGAGTTCAATCCCGCCGCCGTCGCGGAGTACCGGTTGATCGGCTACGAGAACCGGCTCCTGCGGCGGGAGGACTTCAACAACGACCGGATCGACGCGGGAGACATCGGCGCCGGCCACACAGTGACTGCCCTCTACGAGCTGACGCTTGTCGGCAGCCCCGCCCGACTCGTGGACCCCCTGCGCTACGGCAAGCCGGTCAAGCCCGCTGCACCGATTGCCACGACGGACGAATTGGCCCTGGTCCGTTTGCGGTACAAGGCACCGGATGGCGATGCCAGTCGGCTGATCGAGCAGGCCGTCCGCCGGGCGCAGCTGGGCCAGGGCGCGTCGGAGGATATGCGGTTTGCAGCGGCCGTCGCCGCCTTCGGGCAGAAGCTCCGGGGCGGGGAGTACCTGGACGGATTCGGCTATGGCGACATCGCGAAGCTTGCTGGCAGCGCCCGGGGTGATGACCCGTCGGGCTACCGTGGCGAATTTCTCGGGCTTGTCAGGCTGGCGGACAGCCTGGCCGTGGCCACCACCGGCCACCCCGGACCTTCCGATGACCCCACTGAGGGTGCCCAGGTGCGACGCTAGTCACAACGGAACCGTTCACCCGCCGGGCTGGCTGGCATATGCTGCCGGCCATGGCGGGAGGAACGGACGACGCACAGCTGATGACCCGGTATGCGGCCGGCGACGTGGCCGCATTCGAGGTGCTCTACGGTCGCCACAAGGGCCCGCTATACCGGTATTTTCTCCGCCAGTGCGGCGATCCCGAGGCGGCGGCCGAGTTGTTCCAGGAGGTCTGGATCCGCATCGTCAAGGCCCGGGAGCGTTACGAACCCAAGGCGCGGTTCACCACTTATATGTACCAGATCGGGCACAACTGCCTGGTGGATCACTACCGCAAGACGGGGCGGGTCCTGGAGGGTGACGAGGGCCGAGCAGAGATTCCGGATCCGCTGGCAGAGGAACTGGATCCCGCCTTCGACGCCGCCCACTGGTCCCTCGTGGACTGGGAGCAGGGGCCGGCGGATTCGGCACCCGGTCCCGAGGCTGCGAATTCCGCGGCCCAACGGGCTACGCGGCTCCGGGTTGCCCTTGCCTCCCTGCCGCCCGAGCAACGCGAGGCCTTCCTTTTGCACGAGGAAGGGGGCATGGGCCTCGCCGAGATCGCTGGCGCGACCGGCACCAATCCGGAAACCGTAAAAAGCCGTCTGCGCTACGCGGTGAAGAAACTGCGCGGAGCCCTGGGCGACCTGGCCCCCGCGCCCTCACGGGAGGCGCAGTCGTGAGCAGCGGCATGAGCAACGGCAACACACCCCGGGACGAGGCGGAGCTGGAGGCCTACCTGGCAGGCGATTCGCCATTGTCGACGGCCTACCGGGCGATCGACACTGTCGAGCCGCCCGAGGTGCTGGATGCCAAGATTCTTGCCCTGGCGAGGGCCGGGGCCAAACCCGGGACAAGTCCCGCCAAGCCGAAGCCTGTCCCGTCCGCGACGGTAACCGCTGCGGCCGTCGGGAGCGCGGCGCCACCGAAACCGGTTGCGGTTCCGGCACCTGCTGCCCGCCCGGCAGACCTGGATGACGATGACGATGATGACGATGCGCCGGTCGCGCGCCGCCCGCGTTGGCTGGTCCCTGCCGCCCTGGCCGCCACCGTGCTGATTGCCGTCGGTGTGGGTGTCGCGACGCTGCAGGGCAACCTCGGCTTCGAGCCAGGTGCTGATTCCAGCAATCCCCTGGGATCCCTGTTTGCGAGGCGGGCCCGCCTGCGCAGCGAAACCGACAAGGCCGCGGCGGATGCGGCGGCCGCAGCCAGCGCGGCGGCCGAGGTCGAGGTGGCACCGCTGCTGCTGCCGCCGGTCTTCGAGCCGGAGGGCCCCCAGGTGGAGGACCTGGAAAAGGCCATCGTCCTGATCCGTCGGGAACTGGTGATGGCGAACCAGCTGGCCGCCACTGCCGAGGAGGCCGCCGCCGAGGCGAAAAGGGCGGAAGGCCAGAGTTCGCGATCCGAGGCTGCCAAGGCCGCCAGTCCCTCCGGCGCGGTTGCTGCGGCAGACCCGGCCAGCGAACCGGAAGTCGTCCAGCCCCGGAACCGACGCCTCGCCAAGATCCTCCAGCTCTATGACGACGTCAATCCGGACCTGGCCGCCGCTTCACTGGAAATGTTCCTGCGGGATTTTGAGGACGATCCGATCAGCCGGCGCATCATCGACGCTCAGCCCAGGGCCACCGACGTCGCCGTGCAATAGTCCGAGGCCCGTTCATGACCAACATCGAGTCAGTCCTCCACGAGTCACGCAGGTTCCCGCCGCCCGCCGCTTTCACAGCCGCCGCCCGCATCCAGCCGGCCGACTTTGCCGCACTTAAGGCGGAGGCTGAACGCGACCCCGTGGCCTACTGGGGTCGGCTTGCGCGGGAGGAGCTGCGCTGGCACGTGCCCTTTTCCACGGTGCTGGACGACTCGAAGGCACCCAACTTCCAATGGTTCACCGACGGCGAGATCAACGCTTGCTTCAACTGCCTCGACGTGCACCTGGGTGTTCGTGGGGACAAACCGGCGATCGTGTTCGAGGGCGAGGGCGGCGATAACCGCACGCTCACCTATCGGCAGCTCACGGCGGAGGTCTGTCAGTTTGCGAACGCCCTGAAGGCGCTGGGCGTGTGGCCCGGGGACCGGGTCGTCATCTACATGCCGATGGTGCCGGAAGTGGTGATCGCCATGCAGGCCTGCGCCCGCATCGGCGCCACCCATTCGGTGGTCTTCGGCGGCTTTTCGGCCAACTCCCTGCGCGACCGGATCGTCGACGCCGGTGCGAAGGTCGTCGTCACAGCGGACGGTGGCTGGCGCGGCGGCAAGGTAGTACCCCTCAAGCAGGCGGTAGACGAGGCCCTGGCTACTGGCGGTGACACGGTCGAGGCAGTGATCGTGCTGAAGCGGACGGGCGAGCCCGTGCCGATGTTGAAGGGCCGCGATCGCTGGTGGTCCGAAGCGGTCGGCGGCCAGGAGACCGTGTGCGAACCGGCCTGGGTGCGCGCGGAACATCCGTTGTACCTGCTGTACACCTCCGGCTCCACGGGCAAGCCCAAGGGTATCCAGCACTCAACGGCGGGCTACCTGCTCGGCGCCAAGGTCACGGCCCAGTGGATCTTCGACTTCCGGGAGGATGACGTCTTCTGGTGCACGGCCGACGTGGGCTGGGTTACGGGCCACACCTACGTGTGCTACGGGCCACTGGCGGCCGGCGCGACGATAGTGATGTATGAGGGCGCCCCCGTGTATCCCGACGGCGGCCGCTTCTGGAGCATCTGCGAGCGGCTGGGCGTGACCATCTTCTACACCGCGCCCACCGCGATCCGCGCGCTGATGAAGCTGGGGGACGAAATCCCCAACGGCTACGACCTGTCGAAACTGCGGCTCCTCGGTACCGTGGGCGAGCCGATCAATCCCGAAGCCTGGATCTGGTACCACACGGTCATCGGCAAGACGCGGTGTCCGATTGTGGACACCTGGTGGCAGACGGAAACCGGCGCGACCATGGCCAGCCCGATACCGGGAGTAACGGCAACGAAACCTGGCTCGTGCACGCTGCCGATCCCCGGCATCGACATGGCGATTCTCGACGAAGACGGCGCCCTGGTGACGAATCCGGACCAGGGCGGCTGGCTGGTGGTGCGCAAGCCCTGGCCGTCGATGCTGCGCACGATCTGGGGCGACAACGAGCGCTACCTGTCCACGTACTGGGCCAGGTTCGACAACCGCTACTACGTGGCGGGCGACACGGCTTACCGTGACGGCGACGGCTATTTCTGGGTCCTGGGCC
>JBDSWH010000002.1:0-14533 GCA_039926785.1 Gammaproteobacteria bacterium | reverse complement strand
TGCGCTGGCCCTTACCTACCTGAAGCTGCACCGGCAGGGTGGCGATCCCCGCCTTCTCGGTTACGCGGAAGCCGCACTCGGACCTTGGTGGGATAATCCAGCTCCACCGCTACCGGCGTCGCTGTTGCGGGCACAGCTGCATCAAACACTTCATGAATTCTCCGCCGCTGAGGCCGAACTTCAAGAGCTTGTGCGACGAGCTCCGGAGTCAGCTCAAGCCTGGTTGCAGATTGCGACTGTGGCGCAGGTCCAGGGCCGGCACGGTGACGCGCGACGGGCCTGCGCGCGTCTGGCCGTTACCGCCGATCCTGTGGTTGCCGGCACCTGCCTGGCGGCCAGCAACGGAGCGACCGGCCACGCCGAGTCGGCCTTGAAATACCTGAATCGGGCGCTGGCGTCGGGCGACGATCTGCCACGGCCCATCGGCATCTGGATCCAGACGCTGGCGGGCGAGGTTGCAGCGGGCCTCGGACGTGTCCCGGAGGCGGAACGGCACTTCCGCCTGGCTATTGCGGCCGCAACCGAGGACTCCGGGCAGCCTGACGTTTACCTGCTGACCGCTTATGCCGACCTACTGCTGGACCTGCACCGGGACCGCGACGTCGTTGAATTGCTCGCTGTCACAAGCACTGCCGACACTGCGCTGCTTCGCCTGGCACGGGCAGAACGACGGCTGGGATTGGCCAGCGGCAGGGAACATGTCGCTGAACTGCAAGGTCGCTTCGACGCGCTGATACAACGGGGTGACCGCAGTCATGGCCGCGAGCAGGCCTATCTGGCGCTCTACCTCACAGACGACCCGATCACCGCCCTGCGCATGGCGGACCAAAACTGGCGGCAACAGAGGGAACTGATCGACAGCCGGCTACTCCTTGAGTCGGCCACCCGCGCCGGCGATGGAGCGACCGCGGCGCGGGTCCGGGCCTGGCTCAGCGCCACGGGAACCCGGGATATGCGCCTTTCGGGCGAAAGGCAGTCATGAATCGCCTAGGCGCTCCCCTGTTGCTGCTCCTCGGGATCGTGGTTGGAGGTCCGGCGGCAGCGCACAAGCCCAGCGACAGCTATCTGACTCTGGAGTGGGACGGTGATCGGATCGATGGGCGTTGGGACATCGCCCTCCGCGATCTGGACTACGCGATCGGCCTGGACGCAGATGGCGACGGCAACTTGAGGTGGGGAGAAGTGAAGGCCCGGCACGCCCAGATTTCCGCCTACGCCCTCAGTCACCTGACCCTCGCCAAAGGCGGCTCGCCGTGCCCAACCACGGCCGCCACCCAGCAAATCGACATTCACAGCGACGGCACCTACACCGTGCTTCGTTTCGCGGCGAGCTGTCCCACTGTCGGCGGCACGCTAGCAGTTGGCTATTCCCTCTTCTTCAATCTCGATCCTACGCATCACGGGCTGCTGAAACTGCGGGTCAGTGGACGAGAAATCGCTGCCATTCTCACACCGGCGTCGCCTGAGTTCCTGACTGGCGCCGATGGACTCTCCCTCTGGAGCGGCTTTTTCGCCTATGTCGTTGAGGGTATCTGGCACATCTGGATTGGCTACGACCACATCGCCTTCCTTCTACTGCTGCTGCTCCCGGTGGCGCTACGCCGACGGAATGGCGCCTGGGAGCCGATGCCCGATGTCCGGAGCACGGGTATCGCCATCCTGAAGATCGTGACCGGGTTTACGGCGGCGCACTCCATCACCTTGACGCTCGCCACGTTACAAATTGTCGTTCTACCGGCAAAGCCAGTAGAGGTTGGCATTGCCATATCAGTGGCCGCGGCAGCGGTCTACAACCTGTTGCCGATACGGAATGACCCGGGCTATGGCTGGCGGATTGCCTTTGGCTTTGGGTTGCTCCATGGCTTTGGCTTCGCCAATGTTCTCGGCGATCTCGGCCTCGCGGGCGTCAATGTCGCTGTCACGCTGGCCGGTTTCAATCTCGGGGTCGAATTGGGCCAGCTCTCGATTGTGGCTGTGCTGATGCCGATCATCTACCTGGTCAGGAAGCGGCGGTTTTACACTGAGCGGTTATTGCCAGGCGGTTCGATCGCCCTGGCGCTTCTCGCGTCGATCTGGATCTGGCAGCGAGCCATGGTCTAGCTACGGAATAGAAACGGACAATACAACGGGCGTGCCTACCGGCTGATGGTCATTACCGACTGGCGTCACGGTGATGATGTGTTGACCCGGTGTGAGTTCGTGGAAGGCAAGCGCGGGCGCGGTCGTGGCGATTACAGGACCCTTGTCCACCTGATAGTGCAGGTGGCCCTCACCGGCCTTGGGTTTCTCCATCGAAGCCGAGGCCTCCACGAGGCGGAGTCCTTCCACCGTCACCTTCACAGACGCCGTCTGCTTCAGCGCTTTGGCAACCGGATCGACGAGGTTGGCGGAGACCGTCGGTGGCTTTGCGAGGCCCACCGACACCGCCGCACCTGACGCAATGCCGATGATCAGGCCCACCAAACCGGTGACGACAGTTCTGATTACAGGGTTTCGCATGGCTATTTCTCGCCTTTGGGCCGATTCTCGCCCTTTTTGCCCTCTTCCAGGCGAGCCATTTCCTTGGCATCGCGTTGGTCCTGCCCGTCAGCGAGGCTGCGGGCGGCGCCGGCCCGCTCAGCGTTCACCAACTCAGCCGCCTCAGCTTTCGAGTGGGGAGCTGCAGAGGGCGGTGCCTTACCCTTCTTCAGGAATTCCGCCGTGCGCTCGTTGTACTGGCGCGTGGCCTCGTAGTCTCCCTCGCCCTGCACCTGTGATTTCTTGTCAGCCACCTGCGATTTCTTGTCAGCCATTGGAATTGCCTTTGATGACGGTGGATATACCGTGAAAGCCTACGCCCGGCCGCCCAATAGGCAATCGGTGCCGTCCTACAGCCGACGTGAGACGATGTCCCCGCTTAACGTCCACCCAACAGAACAACGAGGTCCTCCGTGGAAACCCAGCAGGTCGTCTTTCTCCTGATCCTTGGCGCCGGCCTCGTGCTGTTTATAACCGAGCGCTTTCGGGTCGACGTCACCGCCATGCTGGTGCTGGTGGCGCTGGCCCTGACGGGGATTCTCACCGCCGGTGAGGCGCTTTCCGGCTTCAGCAGCGAGCCGGCCATCATCGTCGCCGCGGTATTCGTGATGTCGGGAGGCCTCGCTGCCACCGGCGTGACCAACCGGATCGGCGACCTGATTGCGCGTGCAGCCGGCAAAAGTGAATGGCGGACCATTGCAGTCGTCATGCCAGCCGTGGCTGCCCTCGCCGCGTTCACTCATCACCTCATGATCACGGCCATGATGCTGCCGATCCTCATGCGCCTGGCCCGGGAAAATAAGTTGCCTCCTTCCCGCGTCCTGATGCCCATGTCGCTGGCGGCTTCGCTGGGCACGACCCTCACGGTCATCAGCGCGCCCGCCTTCCTGCTGGCCGGCAACCTGCTGAAGCGCCAGTCCGGAAAGGACCTCGACATTTTCGCCATCACGCCGATCGGCGCCGCCCTCGTGTTGCTCGGGGTGGCCTACATGTTGCTCGGCCGCTGGCTGCTTCCCCGTCGGGGTGCCGGCGTCGCAGACGACGACTACCTGAAACTGGACCAGTACTACATCGAGCTCGTGGTGGAGGCCGATTCGCCGTGGCATCAGAAGCCGCTGGACGAATTCAAAGCCGCCTTCAAAGACCGCCTTCAGGTTACTGAATGGCTAAGGCGAGGGGCATCCCGCAACACCCAATCCCGCGAGGAAATCCTCCACACCCACGATGTCCTGCTGGTGCGCGCCTCGCCGGATGAGATTGCCTCCATACAGTCAGAGCCGGGGATAGCGCTTCACGCAGTCGCCAAGTATGGCGATGGCAAGGAGAACCTGAGCGCGGGTAAGGAGCAGCTGGTCCAGGCGGTAGTTGCACCCTCATCCGAATTCATCGGACGAACTGTTGGCGACATCGATTTCCGCCGTAACCTCGGCGTTGTCGTCGTGGGCCTTTGGCGAAAGCACGGCTGGATCGATAAGGAGCTGTCGGCCGTGACTCTCCAGCAGGGCGATGTTCTCGTGCTGTGGGGTACTCCAGACCGGTTCGTCGAGCTCGCTGAGCACCGCGGCTTCCTGATGATGGTCCCGTTCGCCGGCGACGAGATCCGTCGCCGGCGGTGGCCGCTGGCGCTCGGCATCATGGTCTTGTCGGTGCTGGCAGCCGCCCTGCACTGGCTGCCGACGGAGATTGCCTTCATGTCCGGGGCAGTGGCCATGGTGGTGAGCCGCTGCGTGACCGTGGAACGCGCCTTTCGCGAGATCGACGTCCGCATCTTCGTCATGATTGCGGGTGTGATTCCGCTCGGGCTGGCGATGGAGAAGACGGGGAGCGCGGCCGTATTCGCGCAACTGCTTCTGCAATTTACTGCCGGCTGGACACCCTTCGAACTGCTATTGGTAATGTTTGGCGCCGCGGCAATCCTCACCCAGGTTCTTTCCGATTCGGCCACGGTGGTGTTGCTCGGCCCGGTGGCCATAGTCATGGCGGCTTCCCTGTCGCTCCCGGCCCAACCCTTCGTCGTGTGCACGGCGCTCGGCGCCGTGGCGTCCTTCCTCACTCCACTCGGCCACCACGGCAACCTTCTGATCCTGAACCCGGGGCAGTATCGGTTCAGCGACTTTCTGCGGGTGGGGGTCCCTTTGACACTACTGATTGGCGCCACAAGTGCCTGGCTGGCGCAGTGGTTGTGGCTGGGTGGCCCGCTCCTCCCACCAGCCGTAGCCGCGCTATTAGCCGGCTGAAGGCGGGCTGGCAGGTGGTCTTACAGGCTCTGGTAACACTGTCCTACACGGGTAATTGCACGGGTGGAAAATACTAGCCACCATCGAACTCACTTCCTGGAGGTTGGGTTATGAACCAGCAATTGCTAATCGGCGGCATCGTCGGCGCGCTCGCCGTGACTGCCGTTGGCGCCTTCGCCGGCTACAAGGCGCTGAACGACGGACCGGAATTCGCGGAGGTCCTGGACGTCAATCCCGTCACACACACCATCAAAACACCGCGCCAGGTTTGCAGTAACGACGTGGTCACCCGCCAGAAACCGGTCAAGGACCCCAACCAGATCGCCGGAAGCGTCGCCGGGGCGGTTGTGGGCGGCGTCGTCGGGAGCCAGATTGGCAGCGGTGACGGCCGCAAGCTGGCAACGGTCGGCGGGGCCATCGCGGGTGGCTATGCGGGTAACAAGGTGCAGGAAGGCATGCAGGAACGGAACACCTATCAAGCCACTGAGACCAACTGCCACACCGTGACGGACAGCCGCAACGAAGTGGTTGGTTACGACGTCACCTACCGGCTCGATGGCGAGGAGCATGTGGTGCGCACCATCGGGAAGCCGGGCTCCCGGATTCCGGTGGTCAATGGCCAGCTCGCGCTGGCCGGAATCTGACCCGGCTCAGCTGATCAGGCCCCGCTGCCGGAGCAGGTTTAGTACCTGCTCCGCAGCCTCCTCCGTATCGATTTCCGCCGTATTCAGCCGCAACGCGGGGTTCTCGGGGCTCTCGTAGGGTGAATCGATGCCGGTGAAATTCTTCAGTTCGCCCCTCCGGGCCTTGCGGTAAAGGCCCTTCACGTCCCGGCTCTCGGCCACTTCCAGCGGCGTGTCCACGTGGATCTCGAGGAACTCGTTGTTGGCCAGCAGACTCCGGGCCAGTGCGCGTTCGGCGCGAAACGGAGAGATGAAGGCCGTCAGCACGATAAGCCCCGCATCCACCATCAGTCGTGCCACCTCGCCGACCCGGCGCACGTTTTCTACCCGGTCCGTTTCCGAGAAGCCCAGGTCCTTGTTGAGTCCGTGCCGCACGTTGTCGCCGTCCAGCAGGTACGTATGGCGGCCCATGGCCAACAGCCGCTTCTCCACCAGGTTGGCGATGGTCGACTTGCCGGCGCCGGAGAGGCCGGTGAACCACAAGACGCAGGGTGTCTGTCCCTTCAATACAGCGCGTGCTGGCTTGTCCACGTCCAGGTGCTGCACGTGGATGTTGTGGGCGCGGCGGAGCGCGAAGTGCAGCATGCCCGCGCCAACGGTGTGGTCAGTCAGCCGGTCGATGAGGATGAAACCGCCAGTCTCCCGGTTGGCCTCGTAGGAGTCGAAGGCGATCACCCGATCGAGCGCGATGTTGCAGACGCCGATCTCGTTCAGGTCCAGCTTCCGCGCCGCAAGGTGTTCCAGCGTATTAACGTTTAGCTTGTACTTCGGTTGCGTGATGGTAGCCGTCACGGTTTCCGTGCCGATTTTCAGCAGGTAGGAACGCCCGGGGAACATCGGCTCGTCAGCCATCCAGACGAGCGTCGCCTCGAACTGGTCGGCGACCTCTGCGGGTGCGTCGGCCCGGGAAATGACATTGCCCCGCGAGATATCGATTTCATCCTCGAGCGTCAGCGTCACGGACTGGCCGGCCACGGCCTGCGGGAGGTCCCCGTCAGCGGTGACGATTCGTGCCACCCGGCTCTCCTGCCCGGAGGGTTGCACCCGCACCTTGTCGCCGGGCCTGACGGTGCCGCTGGCCACCAATCCGGCGAATCCCCGGAAATCGAGGTTCGGGCGATTAACCCACTGCACCGGCAGCCGGAAGGCCCCTGCCGCCTGCGACTGCCCGCCAGGCTCGACCGTTTCCAGGTAACCCAGCAGCGTCGGCCCGTGATACCAGGGCGTCTGGTCGCTCGGCTCCAGCATGTTGTCACCCCGGAGCGCCGAGACCGGGATCGCCATGATCTCGTCCAGATGGAGCTGGCGGGCAAACTCCCGGTACTCTTCAACGATCCGGCTGAAGGTGTCCTCCGAGTAGCCCACCAGGTCCATCTTGTTGACGGCGAGTACCACTTTGCGGATACCGAGCAGTGATACCAGGAAGCTGTGCCGCCGGGTCTGGGTAAGGATGCCGCGCCGGGCATCGATGAGGACCACCGCTACGTCGGCAGTCGAGGCGCCGGTCACCATGTTGCGGGTGTACTGCTCGTGACCGGGAGTGTCGGCAACAATGAACTTGCGGCGGTCGGTGGAGAAGTAGCGGTAGGCAACGTCGATGGTGATGCCCTGCTCGCGCTCTGCCGAGAGGCCATCGACCAATAGTGCAAAATCGATGTCGCGGCCCTGGGTCCCCCATCGCGCGGAATCGGCCTCGATTGCCGCAAGCTGGTCCTCGAACAGCATCTTTGCCTCGTACAGCAGGCGTCCGATCAGCGTGCTCTTGCCATCGTCGACGCTGCCGCAGGTGATGAAACGGAGCAGGGTCTTGGATTCGTGCACCTTGAGGTAGCGGTCGATATCGGTGGCGATCAGCTCGGAAGCCTGGGCCATGGTCTGGACTCCAATCGGTGAATGTTGGGGCGCCGGGGCGCTGTCAGAAGTAACCGTCCTGCTTCTTCTTCTCCATGGACGCCGACTGATCGTGATCTATCAGCCGTCCCTGGCGCTCCGAGGTGCGCGCCAGCAGCATCTCCTGGATGACCCCGGTCACCGAGTCCGCATCGGACTCGATGCCTCCCGAGAGCGGGTAGCAGCCCAGCGTACGGAAGCGTATTTTGCGCATAACGGGCACTTCGCCGGGTTTCAGGGGCATACGGTCGTCGTCGACCATGATCCAGGCGCCATCACGCTCGACGACCGGACGCTCCTTGGCGAAGTACAGCGGCACCAGCGGGATGTTCTCGAGATGGATGTATTGCCAGACGTCGAGCTCTGTCCAGTTCGACAGAGGGAAAACACGGATGCTCTGCCCCTGGCGCCTGCGCGAGTTGTAGAGATGCCAGAGCTCGGGGCGCTGGGCCTTTGGGTCCCAGCGGTGCTGGGCACTACGAAAGGAAAAGATGCGCTCCTTGGCCCGCGACTTCTCCTCGTCGCGCCGCGCGCCGCCAAACGCGGCATCGAAGCCATACTTGTCGAGCGCCTGCTTGAGCCCCTGGGTCTTCCAAAGATCCGTGTGGATCTGCGAGCCGTGATCAAAGGGATTGATGCCCTGTGCCTGGGCTTCCGCGTTCTGGTACACCAGCAACTCCATGCCGCTGTCCCGGGCAACTTTCTCCCGCATCGCGTACATCTCCCGGAACTTCCAGGTGGTGTCGACATGCAGGAGCGGGAACGGTGGCGCCGCAGGGTAAAACGCCTTCTGCGCCAGGCGCAGCATGCAGGCGCTGTCCTTGCCAATCGAATACAGCATCACGGGTTTTTCGGCCTCGGCCACCACCTCACGCATGATGTGGATCGCTTCGGCCTCAAGCCGCTGCAGGTGAGTAAGGGTCATTGCTTGGTCTCTGCTGGAATTGTTTTTGACCGGAATAGCGCTGCCAGTCACCGCCCTGGGCACCGGGGGGGCAGACGGAAGATCGACAGCACGGCAAGGGCCGATGGGACAAGGGACAATTGCGAGCCGGCCGTCCTGGGCGGCAACCCAGCGCGACAGCTCAGGGCTCTTCTGCACCTCCACGCCATGCAACAGGACGCAGGCCGAGCCGCCACTCTCTTGCAGGAGTCGTGACAGAAACTCCACGTAGTCCCCCGCCTGGTTCGGCGTCGAGATGGCCAGCCAGAAAGGCCGGCCACGAAGGCCGGTGGCGCAGAGGACGCGCGCCGTCCCGACCTCCAGATCCAGCTGGCCCACCCAGAAGATCTTTTCCCGTCGGGACCGCGCCCGGTTCAGGTGACGAGGCAACTGCTCCCGGAGCCAGCGCTCCTCGGCGGCACTTCCCGGAGGAACTGCTCGCAGGGGCTGGATGTCCAGACCCCAGCTGCCCAGATAACGCAGGATCGTGCTGTCGGCGATGGTGAGATTCCAGACGGTGCGCAACATTGCCTGCACGGCGCTCACCGACCACAAGGGGTTAGGCAAGCCCTGCGCCGCCGGCGGCCCGGCGAAGAGGGCCTCCTTGAGCCGCTGTTCCTGATCGGGCAACAGGCGGCGTCCCTGCCCAACCCTTCTCCCCAGGCCCTTCACCGGTACCGCCGCCCATCCCCCGGCGATAAAGCCCTTGTAGGCGCCGATCACCGTCGGCGCGCTCAGTCCGGTCTCCCGGCGGATGGCCGCCAGGGACGAGCCCGCCAGGCGCAACTCGACGGCGCGACGTCGCTTCTCGTTGAGGGTGTGGGTGCTGTCTGTCCGGGTGCTCACGGCCCCGCCACCTGTCAAGTTCCGGCTATTAAGGTTTTATTGTACGGGACTTTATCCTTCAAGCGGGCCTGGTGGCCGGAGCCTCAGGCGACGGCCAATTCCGGACTGGCTGCCTCCAGGTACTCCCGCGTCATCCGGAGCTGCTCCGCCGCCGCTTCCACACGATTTACCGCACTGCGGAAGGCCGCAGCCCCCGCCCGGTCGGCGCAATACCAGCCCAGGTGCTTTCGGGCGATGCGCACGCCCAGAAGCTCGCCATAGAAGTCATGCAGGGCGGCCAGGTGGTCCACGAGAATGTCCTGCACCTCGCCGGTAGCCGGCGGGGGCAGCCGTCGACCCGTGGCCAGGTAGTGGGCCATCTCGCGAAAGATCCAGGGCCGCCCCAGCGCGGGCCGGCCGACCATCAGAGCATCACAGCCGGTGGCACGCAGTACCGCCGCCGCCTTCTCGGGACTGTGGAGATCGCCGTTGACGATCACGGGAATTCGCACAGCGGCCTTCACCATCGATACGCTATCGTACTCGGCGTTACCCGTGAAGAAATCTTCGCGGGTGCGGCCGTGAACCGCGATGGCGGCAACCCCCGAGTCTTCCGCAATGCGTGCAATGCGCACTGCGTTACGCAGGGCACGTGAATAGCCGGTGCGGATCTTCAGCGTTACCGGCACGGAAACGGCGGCGACTACGACCGCGAGGATGCGCGCCACGAGGGCTTCGTCCTGCAACAGCGCCGAACCGGCGGCCACATTGCAGACCTTCTTCGCCGGACACCCCATGTTGAGGTCGATGATGTCCGCACCCTGCGCCACGTTGTGCCGGGCGGCATTGGCCAGCACCTCGGGATCGGTGCCTGCGAGCTGCACGCTGACGGGGCCGGGTTCGTCCGCGTGATCCATGCGGAGGCGGGACTTGCGGGTTGCCCACAGGCGGGGCTCCGAAGTCGTCATCTCGGACACGGCCAGGCCCGCGCCGAGCCGCCGGCAGAGTTGCCGGAACGGCTTGTCTGTGACCCCCGCCATTGGAGCCAGGATCAACGGCGGGTCGATGTGGTGCGGACCGATCTGCATGAGCCTGGAATGGTACCGAAACTGCCTGCAAATCGGCCGACGAATCGGTTAGCGTGACGGTCAATGAACCAACTTGCCAACGAAACCAGCCCCTATCTGCTCCAGCACGCGGGCAATCCGGTGGACTGGCACCCTTGGGACGAGCCCGCCCTGGCGCGGGCGCGGGCCGAAAACAAGCCGATTCTGCTGTCGATCGGGTACTCGGCCTGCCACTGGTGCCACGTGATGGCGCACGAGTCATTCGAGGATCCGGCAACGGCCGCGGTGATGAACCGGCACTTCATCAACATCAAGGTTGACCGGGAAGAACGACCCGATCTCGACAAGATCTATCAGACCGCCCACCACTTAATCGCTCAACGGGGCGGCGGATGGCCGCTGACGATGTTCCTCACGCCGGGCGACCACGTGCCTTTCTTTGGCGGCACCTACTTTCCGAACACAGCGAAGTACGGAATGCCCTCCTTCACCCAGGTGCTGGAGAGGGTCGCCGACTACTACCGGAACAATGCCGACGACGTCCGCGGCCAGGCGGACGCCTTGCGCGAGGCCTTCAGGCAGCTGGAACCGGGCAGCAGCGCACCCCTCTCGGCCCTGAGTGGCCAGCCGCTGGCAGACTTCCGCGAGGTCACCGGGCAGCAGGCTGACCGGGAGCATGGCGGATTTGGCGGGGCGCCCAAGTTCCCCCATCCCACGACCGTCGACCGCCTGCTGCGGCACTGGCGGGCCACAGCGCACGACCCGCAACCCGACAAGGACGGCCTGTTCTTCGCCGCACTCACCCTGAAGCGCATGGCCGAAGGCGGCATCTACGATCACCTGGGTGGCGGCTTCTCTCGCTACTCCGTGGACTGTTTCTGGACCATCCCGCACTTCGAGAAGATGCTCTACGACAACGGGCCACTGCTGGCCCTATATGCCCAGATGTTCCAGGTCAGTGGCGACGAGGGCTATCGCACCGTTGCCCGCGAAACGGCGGACTGGGTTCTGCGCGAGATGCGCTCGCCGGAGCGCGCCTTCTACTCCAGCCTGGACGCGGATTCCGAGGGAGAAGAAGGGCGCTTCTACGTGTGGACCCCCGATCAGGTTCAGGCGCTGGTGGATGCCGACGAATACCGGGTTATCGCACCGCGCTTCGGGCTGGACCAGCCACCGAATTTCGAGGAGCCGCACCATCAGGTCCGGGCCTGGCATCTGCGGGTGTACCGCACTGTGGAGCAGATTGCCGAGGACCTGGGCGAGCCCGTCTCCACCGTGCGACGCCTGCTGGTATCCGGCCGGGCGAAACTGCTCACCGCGCGGAATGGGCGGGTCTGGCCGGGCCTGGACGACAAGGTACTGACCAGCTGGAACGCGTTGATGATCCGGGGGCTTGCCGTTGCGGCGCGGGTCCTGGACAGGCCCGACCTGGCGGACGCGGCCGCGGCAGCGGTGGACGTATTGCGTCGTTCCCTGATCGTGGACAACCGGCTGCTGGCCACGTTCAAGGATGGGCGGGCCCGTCTCAATGGCTATCTGGACGACTACGCCTTCCTTCTGGATGCGGTCGTCGAGTTGCTGCAGACCCGCTGGAATTCCGAGCACCTCGCGTTTGCCATCTGGCTCGCTGATGGCCTGCTCGAGCGCTTCGAGGACCGCGAGGATGGCGGCTTCTGGTTCACGTCCCACGACCACGAGGAACTTCTCCACCGGTCGAAGCCGATGGCCGACGAAGCCGTGCCGTCGGGCAATGGGGTCGCGGCTTTCGCGCTGGCCCGCCTGGGTTACCTGCTCGTGGAGCCGCGCTATCTGGATGCCACCGAGCGGACCCTGCGGGCTGCATGGCGCAACCTGCAGGAGTTTCCGCACGGCCACTGCTCACTGCTGAACGCGCTCGATGAATACCTGCAGCCGCCGGAACTGATCGTTATTCGCGGTGATTCGGATGAATCCCGGGTGTGGGCCGCGACCCTTGGCGCCGCCTACAATCCGCGGCGGCTGGTATTCGTCATCCCCGCCGACGCCGGCATGTTGCCGGCCGGCCTGGCGTCGAAGGCGGCGCCCACCGGCGGTGACGCCGTGCTGGCCTATGTCTGCCGTGGTACTGCTTGCGACAAGCCCGTGGACTCGCTGGAAATGCTGGCCAGAACATTCACCTCCAAACCCTAGACGGAATCATCATGGAAAGAATCAATCACTCCACCGGCAGCAAGTGGGAGCCGGTCATCGGCTATTCACGCGCCGTGCGTACGGGTCCTTTTGTGTACGTGTCGGGCACAACCGCCAGCGGACCTGACGGCAACATCGTTGGCGTGGATGACCCCTACGCCCAGACCCGCCAGATCCTGGCGAACATCACCAAAGCGCTCGCTGCCGTCGGCGCCGGACCGGAGCACGTGGTCCGCACCCGCATCTACCTGACCGACATCAGCCGCTGGGAAGACGTCGGACGGGCACATGGCGAGCTATTCAGCAACATTCGGCCCGCCACCGCCATGGTCAAGGTGGCCAGGCTCATCAGCCCGGAAATCCTCGTGGAGATCGAGGCGGACGCCTACGTGCCGTAGGAGCGCCTCGGAACGAGCCTACGACACCGCCGTCGGCAGGACGTTGGCGTTAAGCCGGAAGAGGTTGCCAGGATCGTAGCGGTCCTTGAGCTTCACCAGGCGCGGGTAGTTGGCACCGAAGTTGGCTCGCACCTTGTCCTGGCTGTCACCGATCGAGGTGTTGAAGTAGAAGCCTCGCGTGTACGGCTCGAGGCCGTTCCAGAAGTCCTTGATCCAGGCAGCGTGCTGCGGAGTCTGGGCGGCCTGCTCCCAGCTGCCTAGCACCAGCAGATCGAAGCGGGCCTTCCGGTGATTGAAAGCCGTGGCATCGGGCCGCACCTGGGCGATGGCGCCACCCAGCTGCTGCACGACCATCACCGTGGCACGATCGGGGTCCGACTTGAACCCCGCCAGCATGGCATCGAGCAGTCGGGGATCTACCTGCTCCACGAAACCGCTCTTCACGTAGTAGTTGCGCCCGGGCGCATTGGCGTCGTCAGCCGCCGTCTGCAACTTGACGTAGGGCATCGGCTTTATCTGGTCGGCCAGCGGCTTGCCGAGGCTCCGGATCGGGGCAATCACCTTCTCTCCCGTCGCGACGTCGCCCGAGTAGCAGACTTCCAGCATCACCATCGGTCGCGCGCCGGGCGGGGCGACAATGGCGCAGTCAAGATTGAGTTCGTCCGGTGCGTTCGCCGTGAATTCGACGAAGAAATTAAGGATCTCCCGCGCCCGATCGAAGGGAAAGATGATGGGGCCGCCAAGGATCGTCTGATTCACTTCATGCAGCCGATACTCAAAGGCCGTGGCGATGCCGAAATTACCGCCGCCACCGCGGAGACCCCAGAAGAGCTCGCGGTTTTCATCTTTGCTCGCGCGCACCAGTTCGCCACTCGCGGTCACGACGTCGACCGATATCAGGTTGTCGCAGGAGAGCCCAAATCGACGGCCGAGGCGGCCAAAGCCGCCCCCCAGCGTCAGGCCCGCGGCGCCCGTGTGTGACACGGTGCCGGCCGTGGTCGCCAGGCCGAAGAACTGTGCCTCCCGATCCAGTTCGCCGAGCAGGGAGCCTGCCGGAACCCACGCCCGCCGGGACCGGGGATCTACACGAACGCCGCGTAACCCCGAAAGGTCGATCATCAGGCCCCCGTCGCAGACGGACTGGCCGGAGGTACTGTGGCCGCCACTGCGTACGGCGACCAGGAGATCGTTGGCGCGGGCGAACTCGACCGACCGGGCGACGTCGGCGGCGCCACTGCACTGGGCAATCAGGGCGGGACGGCGGTCGATCATTCCGTTCCAGACCTGGCGCGCCCGGTCGTAGCCGTCCTGGCCGGCCATCAGCAGGGGCCCCCGGAGACTGGCCCGGAAATCCTTGACAGCGGCCCGGCTCAGCACGGTTGCACCGCCGCCGAGTCGGCTCGCGGGAATGTCGCCGATGACGGGTACCGTGGCGGCGGCGGCCAGGGCCCGGGCCAGCGGCACTCCTCCAGCGGCCGCGCCCAGCAGGGAACCGAGGAACAATCGACGTTGCATGGCAGGGAACTCCGGCACCGGGCAGGAGTGGACGCTACCACGCAAACAGGAGTTCCGAAAAGCAGAAGGGCGGCTTGCGGCCGCCCTTCAGGGTCTTAATGGTGCTGGGTCCCTTGTGGAGGGTCCGCGCGTGTCGTTACCGACGAATGGCGGCAACCTTGCGCCGCACCGACCAGGTCGCGGCACCCAATCCGAGAGCGAGCATCAGGAGGGTGGCCGGTTCGGAGACCGCCGTCGCACTGTAATAGAGGTCGACCGCCTTGGCCTTGCAGGGCGTGGTGCCAGGACC
>JBDSWH010000001.1:0-6460 GCA_039926785.1 Gammaproteobacteria bacterium | reverse complement strand
CGCTGAAGTCCGGGATTCTTGTTCAATGGCCCGCCAGAAGCCCGGCAACGAGACGCCGAACCCCCGCCATGCCGTCGGCCAGCGACGCCCCGATCTGGCCATGGATGGTCGCCCCGGGCGGGACCCGGCCGGCGGTGCGGTTCACCACGACGCAACACATGGCGTAGGACAGGTCGAGTTCCCGGGCCAGCCCGGCTTCGGGCATCGCGGTCATCCCCACGACGTGACAACCATCCCGCTCGAGGCGGTCGATCTCCGCTGCGCTTTCCAGGCGGGGACCCTGGGTCACACCGTACGTCGCCGACCGCAACACGTCGAGACCCAGCCGGTCGGCAACGGCAAGCAGATGCTCGCGGAATCCAGGTGTAAAGGGGTCGGTGAACTCCACATGCACCAGTGGGTAGCGCGGGTCGCCCGTAAAACTGTGCTCACGACCCCACGTATAGTCGATCAACTGGTCCGGCAACGTCAGGCGGCCGGGGGTCGCCGCGGGGGCTATCCCCCCCACCGTATTGATCGCAAGCACGTGATCCACGCCGAGCGAGCGCAGGGCCCAGACGTTCGCCCGGTAGTTGACCCGATGCGGGGCAATCGCCGGCGCATCGGCGCCGCCGTGGCGGGCAAGAAAGATGATTTCGTGGCCGTCAATGTCGTGACGCCGGAGGAGCGACGACGTTTCCCCCCACGGCTGCCCCGCCGTCGAGGATGCGAGGGAGATGGCCGCCCCACCGATGAAGAGCGCGGTTGAACCCGTGCCGCCAATGATTCCAAGCCGCATCGTCAGGCGCGGACGGCCCAGATGTCGTCGAGGTGTCGCCAGTGTCCCCGGTAGTCCATGCCGCAACCAAAGACGAATTCGTCTCCCACGTCGAGACCCACCACGTCAGGCTGGAACCCGGTCACTGCGCGACCGTGCTGCTTCCGTACCAGCACCACGGTCGTAGTGCGGCGCGCACCCGCGTCCCGGCAATGCTGGGCAACAAACTGCAGGGTGACACCCTCGTCGTAGATGTCATCGACGAGCACCAGGTGCCGGTCGCGCAAGTCGGCGCGCGGCTCGGCCAGCCAGCGGGGATCGCCGCCCCGCGTGGCATCGCCATAGCGGCCGACCCGGCAGGTGTCGAGGACGAAATCGCCATCGAGGCCGCTGGCCAGCCGGGCCAATGGAATCAAGCCGCCCAGCAGGACACCCAGCAGGACGCAGGGCTCACGCTGAACGACGGGCTGGATGACAGCCGCAATCTGCCGGAAGGCGGCGTCAACCTCAGTTCGGGTCTTGAGCAGGCGGGCACCACTGACGTCCGGGACCATTAACTGAGGGTCAGCCCGGGCCGGGCTTGCGCGTTGTCCAGGGCGTGGACGGCCTGCTGCCAGGCCAGGGAACCGCGGAACTCCCCTCCCGTCGCTGCCAGCTCGACGCCGACCGGCGGCCGCCTGCGGAGCGTGATGAGACGGGCCTGGCTGACGGGCTGGGTCACCGGGTCGCCGTAGTCCCGGAGTGCATCCAGCGTGGCATCCGCCCCATCGGGATCGTTGCAGATGAGCGCCATGTCCGCTCCGGCAGCGAGGGTCCGTCTCGCACGCTCGGCCACGTCACCCTCACTGGCCAGGGCGTTCATGCTGAGATCATCCGAGAAGATCACCCCACCGTAGGCAAGCTCGCCCCTTAGGACGGTCCGGATCCAGTAGGGCGACAGGCTGGCAACCTCACTGTCGACCTGCGGGTAGCGGACATGGGCAAGCATGATGCCGTTTACACCCTGCCGGATCAGCCGCCCGTAGGGCTGCACGTCGTCATAGAGCTCCGATTGAGTGCGCGGGTCCAGCGGCAGATCGAGGTGCGAATCGGCAACCACGTAGCCGTGGCCGGGGAAGTGCTTGGCAACCGCCACCATGCCGGCCTTGTGCATGCCAAGGATGTACGCCGACGCCAGTTCCGCCACCGCCTCGGGATCCCGGTGGAACGACCGATCGCCAATGACCTCGCTGGTGCCGTAGTCGAGATCGACGACCGGTGCGAAGCTGAAGTCCACGCCCGTGTCCAGCACCTCGGCCGCCATCAGCCAGCCGCAGGTTTGTGCGAGGCGCCGGCCACGGTTCGGGTCCAGGTCGAACTGGTGACCGAGCCAGCGAAGTGGCGGCAGCCGGTAAAACCCCTCGCGAAAACGCTGGACTCGCCCGCCTTCCTGATCCACGGCAATGAGCAAATGCGGTGACCGGACACTCCGGATCTCGGCCACCAGCTGCCGGAGCTGGTCCCGGTCGCGGAAGTTGCGGGCGAACAGGATCACCGCGCCGACCAGCGGATTGTCGAGCCTCGCGCGCTCGGCAGCCGTGAGCGCCAGGCCTGCGACATCCAGCATCAAGGGTCCGAGAGTCATCGCCAGTCTGCCCGGTCAGGGAATCAGGTTCACGGGAGTGCCGTGACTGACAACTTCAAACAGCCAACACACATCATCGTTGCGCATTCTGATGCATCCGTGGGAGAACGGTACCCCCATCGGCTCGTGGTCAGGCGTACCGTGAATGTAGATGTAGCGGCGCATGGAGTCCACGTCCCCGAGCCGGTTGCGGCCCGGTTCCAGGCCGGACAGCCAGAGAATCCGGCTCAGTATCCAGTCGCGGCCCGGCTCCGCCCGCTGGAGCGCCTCGGAGAAGACCTCATGGGTGGGCCGCCGCGCCCGGAGGACGGCGCCCTTGGGCAATCCATGGCCAATTTTCGCCCGGATCACGTGCTGCCCCCGCGGCGTGCACAGGCTGCCGCTCCGCTCCCCGGGGCCGTAGCGGGACGTTGAAATCAGGAACTCCCGGTCGACGTGCCCCGCCTTCCGGACTTGCAGCGACTGCCGGGTAAGGCTGATCTCGAGTTCGACAGGCACAGGAGTCATGGAGTTAGCCGTGCTCGAACAGGGCCATCGACTCGACGTGGCTGGTGTGCGGGAACATGTCCATCACGCCGGCGCTGGCCAGTCGATACCCGTGCTCCCGGACCAGCAGGCCGGCGTCCCGGGCGAGCGTGCCCGGGTGACACGAGACGTACAGAATGCGTCGTGGTGCCACCTTGCCGAGAGCCGGAAGCAGTTCCGCGGCGCCAGTGCGCGGTGGGTCAAGCACAGCGAGATCGAACTTCTCGCGGGTCCAGGCCCCTTCGGCGCCGGCGCCGGCAAGATCGGCCTCGACGAAGCGGGCATTCGGCAACCCGGCAAGCACGGCATTGTCACGACCCCGCTTGACCGCGGGTGAAGCGCCCTCCAGGCCGAGAACGGTACCGGCTACGCGAGCGAGAGGCAGCGTGAAGTTGCCCATTCCGCAATACAGGTCGAGCACGCGGTCTGCCCCTGCAGGCGCCAGCAGGCGCAAGGCCTGGTCCACCATCAGCCGGTTGACCTCGCCATGGACCTGGATGAAATCGGTAGGCCCAAAGGTCAGGGTGAGATCAAAGGCGGGCAGCCGGTAATGCAGCTCCTCACCGAAACCGGCTGGATCGAGCGCCACCACGGAATCCGGATTACCAGGCTGCAAGTAGACCCGGACGCCCTGCTCGGTGGCGAACCGCAGCAGTTCCTCGCGGTCTGCGGGCGTTGGGGAATCCAGCACACGAAAGACCAGCGCGGTAGCGTTGTCGGCCACCGTCGCCTCGACCTGAGGCAGTCGGGCCCGGAGGGACAGCTTGCCGATCAGCGCCGATAGCGGCGCGATAAGCCGGCTGATGGCCGGATCCACGGTTGCGCAGGTGAGCATATCGACGACCCACGGCTTCTCGGCTTCGCGGAAGCCCACCAGCACGCGGCCCTTGCGCTCAACGTGGCGGACGGCCAAGCGGGCCCTGCGGCGGTAGCCCCACACGGCGCCACGAACGGGCGCGAGAACCTCGGCAGGCTCGAGAGAGGCGATACGCGCGAGGCTCTCCAGCAGCGTGCCCTGCTTCATGGCCAACTGGGCCGCCGGGGACAGGTGCTGGAGGGAGCAGCCGCCGCAGCGGCCAAAATACTCGCAGGCAGGCGTCACCCGGTCCGCCGAAGGACGACGAACCTCGACAAGCAGGCCTTCGTCGTAGTTGCGCCGGCGACGGCGGCGCTGAAAGGCAACCTCCTCGCCAACCAGCGCCCCCGGAACCAGGACCCGCTTGCCGGCTGGCGCCAGCACGCCACTCCCTTCCAGCGTGAGAGCGATAACGTCGGCAATCTCCAGGGCGGGCAGCGCGGTCACGGCCGGCTCAGGCGCCGCTGGCGGGTGGCGCGACGGCGGGCGCGCGCTTGGCCCAGGCGGCGCTGAAGGCCTGCCAGTGACCCGTCTCCTGGGCGTCGAGAAAGCGGTGGACACGCGCAATCTCGTCGGCCAGACCCTGATCGTCGAGTTGACCGCGCATGAACTGGAAGCGCAGCCAGATGAGATAGGTGTTCATGACATCGGTCTCGCAATAATCGCGGATCGCGCCGATATCGCCCTTCCGCCAGGTGTCCCAGACCTGGTCGCCACTGAAACCGAGCTTGCCCGGGAAGCCGAGCAGCACCGCGATGTCACTCAGGCTGGCCCGCGAACGGCCCTGCCACGCGGACAGGACGTCCATCAGGTCCAGATGTCGCCAGTGAAAGCGGCTCAGGTAGTTGTTGTAGCGGAAGACGGTCTCGTTCTCACCCTGCTCCCAATAGCGCGGCGCCTGGATGCCATGCAGCAGGGCCCGGTAGTGCAGTACAGGCAGGTCAAAGCCGCCACCATTCCAGGAAATCAGGTCCGGGGTGTGTCGGTCGATGGCTTCGTAGAACTTCGCCACCAGATCGCGCTCGGGACTGTCGGGCTCCCCGAGGCTCATGACCTTGAGTCCGTCCCGAAAGCGCCAGACGACCGAGATCGCCACCACCCGATGCTGGTGCAGTGGCAGGAACTCCGACCCGGTCTCCTGCAGGCGATGAAAACTCATGGCCTTGGCCACTTCCTCATCGGGCAGGCCATCCAGGTCGAACAACCGCTTCCCCAGCTCGACGTCCGGGATCGTTTCGATATCGAATACCAGTGCGCGCATGGTTCAGACTGCTCTTGCCTGGCTCACGATGGGCTTGTTGCCGTCGCAGCTTTCATCAGTATGGCGACTGCCACCACCAACCCGGCCTCGTCCGACAGGGTGAGGTGTCCGTCGCCAACCCCGAGTGTCCTGCACAGTTGCTGGCCCCTCGGTGAAAAAATGATCCCAGGCTTTCCCAGTGGATCGGATACCACGCCCGAGTCGCGCAGCCACATGCCATTGGCAAAGCCGGTACCCAGGGCCTTGACCACCGCCTCCTTTGCGGCAAAGCGCATGCTGAGGAAGCGCACGCGGTTCTTGGTCCGCGAGAAATCCACCAATTCTTCCGGCATCAGCAGGTGCCGGACGAAGCGCTCGCCGAAGCGCTCGTAGGCCGATGCCACCCGCTCGACCTTCAGGATGTCGGTACCGACCCCGAAGATCATGCGTTCCGTGCACCGCGCATCAGCAGCTTCATGTCGGACACGGCAGCCGCCAGGCCTGTAAACAACGCCCGGGCGACTATGGCATGGCCGATATTCAGTTCAACGATTTCGGGGATCGCCGCTATCGGGCCGATGTTGTGATAGTTAAGGCCATGTCCGGCATGAACCTCGAGACCCGCAGCCGCGGCGAACCGGGCCGCCGCCGCAATCCGGAACAGCTCGGCGCCCCGCTGCTCGCTGGTGGGAGCATCCGCGTAGCCGCCCGTGTGCAGCTCGACGACCGGCGCTCCGGTGCGCGCGGCGGCTTCGATCTGCCGCTCGTCCGGGTCGATGAACAGACCGGCCCGGATCCCGTGGGCCCGGAAGCGATCGCAGGCGTCGGTGAGGATGGCGAGATGGCCTTGCACATCCAGACCGCCCTCAGTGGTGAGCTCGGCGCGGCGTTCCGGAACCAGGCAACAATCGGCCGGGGCAATCCGGCACGCAACGGCGATGACCTCGGGGGCAACGGCCAGTTCGAGGTTCATCCGGGTCTGCAGCAGCGACTGGAGGATGGGCAGATCTCTATCCTGGATGTGCCGCCGATCCTCACGGAGGTGCACGGTGATGCTGTCCGCGCCGGACTGCTCCGCCAGCAACGCGGCCTGGATCGGATCCGGGTACCTGGTGCCACGGGCCTGGCGGAGCGTGGCGACATGATCAACGTTGACACCGAGAAGCAGGTTGCTGGCTGGATTGTGCATGGCGGCCGCCATTCTAGCGGTGACTCGCCGTCAACGCCCGCGCTACCGCCGCATGGACGCCAGGACCTCCCGCGTCTTCAGGGTCCGCCCATCCAGGTAGTGCGCCAGGACAGAACGCAGCAGGCGCTTTGCGGACTGGAGGCTGGCGGGGGACGACAGGTCCCCGCGGCCGATCGCCAGCAGGTCCACGCCCGAAAACGTGAGGGCGGCGCCCCCGGACGCGGCCGGCACGGGCCCCTGCTCCAGGCGGTACTCATAGTGCGCCTCCG